>DAOLCX010000204.1:0-5726 GCA_035327685.1 Pirellulaceae bacterium
CGGGACATTTTGCCGTGGCTACCAACACGCGCCACGGTTCGCCTTGTGAACGTGAGGTTGAAGTATTTTCCTCGCCCGAAAGGGGAGCAAGCCAAAGATGGTCCAGGCGAGGTGCACCGACAAGTTCGACTTTCTCTGCATTTCCCCACGAAGCCAAAATGCGAGCTTGGGCCAGCCCTAAACAGCCGATTTTATGGGCGATCGCTGGGCGCAATGTCCACGGACAAGCCAATTCGTCGGGCTCGTTTTCCCAGGCATTCCGCCACTCCAAAATGCCATCCATCAAATACAATGTTGCCACCTGCCGATCTCGCAATTGCAAGCAGGCATCGCGAAACCGATCGAAATGCTCGGAATAGAAAAGCGCCAAGTCACCCGGTTGGGCACGGCGCAACACTTCCGCAGGCTCGGCAATCACCACGGGCATCCTGGGAGCCAGAGGGGCCACATGGTGCCCAATTTCGCTCTCGTGGCCGACCGCAAAGACCGTTGTTGACATCAAGGATGCATGTGAGTCATCCATGGACTGTCTAAAACTCCCATTCGATCGGCTGGTTGTCGCGCCGAGAACAAAGTCGGCGCATCGTCTCTTCGTCAATCGTCACCGGAATCGAGGTGACTCGCCCGTCGCCAAAGAGAAAATTGACAACGCCCGGATGGTAACTTCCAAACATCGGCGTGGTTCCCGGCCCAGGAGGGTCGAGCGTCTTCTTGGTGGTCAGGGGCATGCCGATGCCACCCAAACGCATCGATGTTCCGGGCTCATTGCCGTTGTAGATGCATCCGTCACCCCATCCACCTGGATGGCCCATGTGGTCCAAACTGACGGCCTTTTCGCCAATAAAAATAGTGTTGCTCAGTCCGTCCAAAATATCTTGAAAACGGTAGCGCCCCTTTTCACCACCGACCAGGCGGCCCAACCCGTTAATGGGGTGATCATGCGCCCACCCTGAGTTAAACACGCCGTCCACATCGACGTCAAACTGGGCCCAATCATCATTGGCCAAGAACTCGGTGGTCCCCGCATTCCCAGCGTAGTCACCGACACTGCCAACGGCCTCGCCACCCGACTCGAACTGGCTCAATTCGCCGGGCGAGCGCCGAGACCCACACAACATCGATGGTATTGCGAACTGCATCACCTCGGGGTCTTGTGTGGAATATCGTCCGCGAATATCCACTCGGTCGTAAAAGTTGTTAGCTTCCAAATAAGGCGCAATGAATACGGGCCAGGTCAAAAACTCGTCCGCCGGGCGGGACGGTGGAATGCGCCGTCTGACGTCGTGGTAATGTGTCACCGCAATCCCCAGTTGCTTGACGTTGTTCAAGCATTCGGTGCGGCGGGCCGCTTCGCGAACCATCTGTACGGCGGGAAGCAACAGACCGACGAGAATCCCGATGATCGCAATGACCACTAACAACTCAATTAAGGTAAAACCGTGGCGGGCCCGCTCTGACATCTTCATGGTTCCTCAAACATATGCGGTCGTGAACTGCATGGCGAAGGTCCGTTCGCCTGGTACCAACTTGGCAATCTGCGCCCTTTGTTTAGGTTAGTCTTTCACCTGAAGGGACGCAACAACCGCGTTTTCCGGCAAAAACTCCCGTTTGCCGTCAGTGTCGAACCGGTTGGGTCAAAGATAGCAGGGCTTCGCGAAGTTCCGAAAATATACTCTCTGCTGAAAACAGCGATTTTCCCAGCCTTTTTGCCGCGTTTTGCAGTTCGTCGCGCACCGCTGATTGTCGGCACAATTCGATCAACGCCTGCCGCATCTCATCCATATTCTCGACGACACGAGCTGCGGCTAACGATTTCCGCGGCATGCCCACCGCGCCGCTAGCCGTCGTCACCAAAGGCTTTCCGAACGCCAGAGCTTCCACGTTTTTGATCTTCAAACCCGTTCCAAATTGAACCGGATTGACCACCATGTCCACTTGGTTGTAAAAGTCAGCCAACTCCGTCACATGGCCTACCAATTCGACGCGGTCCATCAGGCGATCCCCGGTCTGACTGCCGGCCGCGCCTCGCGTCATCCGAAACCAGTCGCAGATTCTTCCCGCAATTTTCAAGTGGACCGGCGGATCACTCAGCATCGACAGATCGGGCCAGACCTCTATCAGAAACCGATTGATCGCATGCCAGTTGGAGTAATTTTCGGATCCAATATACCCCAACACCAAGGCATCCCCGCTTGAGACAGGCGCGCTCACCGAAGGCAAATGGTCGAGCGAGTGCCCCGCAACAATCACCGTCGGTTTCGACGTCAGCATCTCGATTAGTTGCCGTTCCTGCTCTTGAATAGCAATGACCACGTCGAATCGATTCCAGATATCGATTTCCTCGCGTTCATCAATTTCCAGCCAATGCAAGAATCCGGCCGTGGAAAACTGCCTGCCTCGCTCGTGCAGGATGTCGTGAGTGTCGAGCACACACAACGTTTGTTTGCGTTCGGCAGCAGGCAACGCATCCAAGAGATACGCCATGGTCACATACTGGCAGATGATGGCGGCAGGCTTGACGCGCTGCAGCAATCGTCGGAAATGTTCGACGGCCCAGGGCCATCGATAGTCAGCTAACGTCAGCGGCTGCGGGGACGCTGCATCTGACGTTTGGCGCTCCCCGCGAATCCAATTCTCCAATTGATGCCGCGTGGCCTCAATGTACCACTGGATGCGCTTCAAAAACGACTCCGGTGGCCGTTCGCTTTCAAAGAACACGACATCCAACCCGCGATGCTCGATTTCTGCTTGATCATCCGGAGCAACCTTGCCCAGGAAGAAAATAGTCAACGAAAAAGGGGGTTGCGACAGGAATTGGCCCAAGGCCAACATCCGTTGCTCGGCGCCGGTGGATCCGCGCCAAAAGGGAACATCGGTGGCCATCACCACACGTCGTTCAGCAGGAGTATCATCTCGCGTCACTGGTTATTCCGATTCGTTCTATTTGCGGTCCATCCGCAACGAGTGATTTAGTCAAAAGGCCAGGCGTCACCTAACACACGGCGTTGTTCACAGCGCAATTGCTCGCACCCCAGCTTGGCCACTTCCAGTAGCTGGTCGCGTTCCGTTCGCGAAAACGTGGCCTCTTCGCCCGTCCCTTGCACTTCCACGAATCGGCCTTGCCCGGTCATGACAACGTTCAAATCGACGTCGGCTCGCACATCCAACGCGTAGTCCAAATCCAAATAGACGGCGCCATCCAACAATCCCGTGCTGACGGCTGCAACGCTGTCCGTCATCGGGAATCGCCCCGGGTCGGGCAAACGGTCTCGAACTGCCGCCAGCGCATCAACCAAGGCAACGGTCGCGCCCGTGATCGATGCTGTGCGCGTCCCACCGTCGGCTTGCAGGACATCACAATCAACCGTCAACTGGCAGGGACCGAGCGCGTCCAAATCGACAACGGCGCGTAAACTGCGACCAATCAGCCGCTGAATTTCTGTCGTGCGGCCGTCCACCTTTTGACGGTCTCGCGGTTTGCGAGGCGAGGTGCTGCCGGGGAGCATGCTATATTCGGCCGTTACCCAACCGCGCGACTGGTCGGCCATCCACGGTGGCAATTGATGTTCGATGCTGACAGTGCACAAGACAACGGTATCCCCGGCCCGATACAATACGCTCCCCGGCGTCATTCGTGTAAAATGGCGGACGATCTCAACAGGTCGAAGTTGATGCGGGGTGCGGGAAGTGAGCGTCATACAACTCCCCACAGCCACGCCAACAGGCCTTTTTGAGCGTGCAAACGATTGGCCGCCTGTTCGACTACGGCGCTGGCCGGACCATCAATAATTTCCGCTGCGACTTCTTCGCCGCGCCGCGCCGGCAGGCAATGCAAGAACCTGGCGTCAGGAGCCGCGTGCCGCCACAACCGTTCGCTAACTTGAAAATTGGCAAAGGCCTCCAGCCTCTGATGCCTCTCCGCCTCTTGCCCCATGCTGGTCCATACGTCCGTATAGATAATGTTACACGCTGACACGGCGCGCACGGGGTCGTCGGTCAACAACACAATCTCGCGACCGGCAATCTGATTTAACGAATCGGCGAATTCCCTGGTGAACTGATAGCCATACGGTGAAGCGATCTGAATCGGCACCTGGAGCATCGCACAAATCGTGGCCAGGCAATGTGCCACATTGTTGGCGTCCCCGATGTATGCAATCCGCGCTCGCTCCAGCCCGCCACACAGTTCTTCCACGGTCATCAGATCGGCAAGTGCCTGGCATGGGTGCGCTTTTTCCGTCAGTCCATTAATCACGGTGCAGCGACTGAGTTTCGCCGCTTGATCCACCAACGTCTGAGCATTCGCGCGAATTACCAGGCCATCCAGGTAGCTCGTCAACACCGGGACAAAATCTTCAATCGGTTCCCGTTTTCCCCAGCCGACATCCTGACCCAAGTACAATGCCTGCCCACCGTGTTGGCCTATCAAGGCCTCAAAGCTGACGCGCGTTCTCAGCGATGGTTTCTCAAACAACAACCCCAACACACGGCCGGCAAAGAACGGTCGGCGAGTTCCCTGTATCAACTCCGCCTTTAAGCGGTGACTCACGTCCAATACGTGGCGCACTTCGCCAGGTGTCAAATCGGTGAGTTGCGTAAAATGTCGCGGCCATGGATTCGATCAACTTGGTTGAGTGGCCAATGCCGGGGCATCTGACCGAGCGGCCTGGCTCGTGTCACCAGCGACACTTTCAACGATGACCGTGCCGATCCCCTGAGTTGTATAGATTTCCAACAACAATGAGTGTCGCTGCCGCCCATCGACAATGTGGATCTTTTTCACCCCTTGCCGCAAGGTGTCCAAACAACCTTGAATCTTCGGTATCATTCCTGCGGAAATTCGACCGTCGGCCATCATCTCTTCGGCCTTGGCGCGCGACAAAGCTGACACCAGCGACGATGGATCATCAGGATTGGCCAATACACCGGGCACATCACTGAGGAACACAAGCTTGTCAGCATTGAGTTCAATCGCCACGCGCGTCGCTGCCGAGTCGGCATTGACATTCAATTTCTGGCCTGCTTCGGTCAAACACATCGAAGGGATAAAGGGGACTTGATTGGCATAGCACAAGTTTTCAATCACGCGCCGATCAACGCGTGTCACATCGCCGACCCAACCCAAATCGATGTCGGTTCCCTGGTCGTCGCGCAAGGTGATCTTTTCGCCAAACAGCACCGGCGTGGACAGGAAATTCAATGTCATGGCGCGGCCGCCGAGCTTTTCGAATTCGTCCGCCAACGCATGATTCGATTCAACCGCCAGCACGCGCTCGACGATCGACAACGTGGCCTCATCCGTGAATCGGCGACCTTGTATAAATGTGGGCACAATGCCGGCCTCGGTCATGGCCGCGCTGATTCGTGCGCCCCCGCCATGGACAACCACCGGACGCACGCCGACAGTTTCCATGAACAGAATATCGAGCAGGATATGCCGCAATTGATCAGCGTTGTCCAACACGCTGCCACCCAGCTTGACGACGACAAATTTGTCCCGGAATTGTCGGATCCAACCCAAGGCTTCGATCAACGTGTCGGCTTTTTCAGCGGCTGCCATCATCCGCTCACCACCGCTTCTGCTCCCAGGCCGACGTCCTGCCACAACTGGGCCAATGTCGCGACGGTGAACTCGATCTGCTCGCGATGATGGGCGGCAGTGATGAAAAATCGGATCCGCGCCTGCTGCTCGGCTACCGCAGGGTACAGAATCGGTTGCGCGTTAA
>DAOLCX010000205.1:0-5699 GCA_035327685.1 Pirellulaceae bacterium
TTCGCTATTCGATAATGGCGAAACGATGAACGAGAACACGGCGAGTATCACGGCCTTGCTGCAGGCAGCGGCGTCCGGACAGAGGCAAGATGTCGATGCGCTGATGGGTGCCATTTATGATGACTTGCATCGTTTGGCCGCCAAGCACCTGCGTGCCGAGCGGCCGGACCATACACTGCAGCCAACGGCGCTGGTTCACGAGGCGTATCTGAAGTTGATCGACCAGCGCGCCACATCGTGGCGAGATCGGAATCACTTCTTCGCCATCGCGGCTCGGGTGATTCGCCGGATCCTGGTCGATCACGCCCGTGCGCGGCAGGCCGTTAAACGAGGAGCGGGAAACGAGCGCATTCCCCTGGAAGACGTCGAAGTCGCGGTTCCCACAGACAGCGTCGATTTGGTCGCGCTCGACGAGGCGTTGGAGGAACTACAGCGTCTGGATGAACGGCAGGCCAAAATTGTGGAACTCCGTTTTTTTGGCGGCATGAGTCTGGACGAGATCGCCGAGACATTGGAGATTGGACGCCGCAGTATCGACCGTCACTGGGCGGCGGCCAAGGCCTGGTTGTTGTTTAAGCTTCACGATCCTTCCGACCTGGGAGCGCAGATTCATGACTGACTCGCTCGCCAGGCGGGTCCACGAGTTGCTGACCCATTCGATCGAGATGGGGAGCGATCAGCGCCGCCAGTTCTTGCAGGACGCATGTGCAGCGGATGTTCGATTGGCCGATCAACTCGAGCGCATGCTGCATGCCATCGACGATTCAAGGTCATTTTTAGAGCGCCCCGCTCTCGATCTCGTGCCACCTGAGTTTTGGCAAGTCGATACGCCCGTTCCTGAGCGTATTGGTGACTACCGGATCGTGCGGCAATTGGGGACAGGCGGCATGGGAGCCGTGTATGAGGCCATCCAGAACCAACCGCAACGCCCTGTCGCTCTCAAGATTCCCCGGCGGCGTCAATGGAACACCAACCTTCAACAACAACTGCAACTCGAATCCGAAATTCTGGGACGTTTGCGGCATCCCCACATTGCCCAGGTTTACGAAGCCGGAATTGACCGCTCCGATCCTGCCTCGCCGATTGCTTTTTTTGCGATGGAGTTTGTACCCGGTGCACAATCGTTGGGGAGCTACGTTCGCCAACACCAATTGGGTATTGAAGGCATTCTCCAAATCGTGATTAAAGTGTGCGATGCAATCCAGCACGGACATCGTTTGGGGATCATTCATCGCGACCTGAAGCCAGGCAATATCCTGGTGGACGCCGACGGAAACCCGAAAGTGATTGACTTTGGAGTTGCCAGTTCACGCGAACATCACAAACCGCAACCGGCCACGGCTGATGCGCGACCGTCCGACGGTTCCGAATCCGATCAATCAAGGATCGTGACAACGCCCGAATCACCAGCTCCTTTTGGGACACTTAATTATATGAGTCCCGAACAATGTGACGGCCAGGAATTTCTCGATGCGCGAACGGACATCTATTCTTTAGGAGTCGTGCTGTATCAAATGTTGTGTGATTCACTGCCGCACGATCTACAGGGTTTGACCACGGCACAAGCTATACAACATGTGCAACAACAGCCAATCCGAGATCCGACCAGGATCGGTCAGCCTCTCCACCGCGATTTACAGGCCATCCTGCGCAAAGCGCTTGCCAAGAATCGCGAACAGCGTTATTCCACCATCGAAGCCTTGGGCCAAGACTTGCAGCGGTATTTGCATGGATTTCCGGTCGCAGCGAGGACGGCGACGCTTGGGTATGTTGGGTTGAAGTTTGTACACCGCCATCGGTGGTTGGTCGGTGCCGGAGTCATGGTACTGCTGGCCATTGCCGCCGGCGTGGTCGCCAGTTCTATTTTCGCTTATCGAACGGCTGTCGAGTCCGCGAGGCGACGCGAGGCGGAGAAGCGCGCGTTGCTCGAACGAGACGATGCGATTTGGCAAAGTTACGTGGCGAATCTGGCGGCAGGTTTTGGAGCCTTTCAGAATGGCGAGCTGGCCCAGTTGCGCACGCGGTTGGCGGCTGCTCCGACACACCTTCGCAATTGGGAATGGCATTATTTGGCCGGCTTGGCTGGCAGTGGCGAGCGCGTGATAACTGCCCACGGACAGATGATCCAAGCGTTGGCGATCAGCGATGATGGATCGTTGGCCGTAACGGGAGCTGAAGATGGCCACGTACGGATCTGGAACGCAAAGACGTGGGAGTTGTTAGTCGATATTCCCCGCCCAATTCAACGCTTGGAGGGCCTGGCCCACGCCGATGCGGGCGTGACGGCAGTAGCGTTCAGACACGGGAACCGGCAAGTCGTTTCCGGTATGACCGACGGTTCGTTGCGGATTTGGGATGCCCAAACGGGAACTGTCGTTCGCGAACTTGCCGGTCATGGTCGGGCAGTAATGAGTTTGTCCGTCCATCCCAATGGGCTGATTGCCTCCGGGTGTTGGGGAAATCGAGGTCGTTTGTGGGACGGTGACTCAGCGAATTGGTTGACGGAACTCAACGATGAACAACATGAAATTCAGGGCGTCCTGTTTTGCGATGCCGGCCAGCGCTTGCTGACTTGGGAACCGAACGGTTCAATCTGCGTTCGCGATACCAACGACTGGACAGTACTGAACAAACTGAAGCATCCGGGGAACTTGCGGCGCGTTGCTGCTTCGGGCGATGCATCGTTGGTGGCCGCTGGCGGAATCGACAACCGTGTTTTCTTGTTCCGATTGGCGAACTCTCCTGATGAACAACCTCCGGCCGGGCCGGTCATCCTGAATCTTGTTGGAAATCGAAGTTCCACCGATTCACTTTGCTTTTCCGGCGATGGAGCTATTTTGGCCGTCGGCCGGGTGGACCGTCGCATCGAGTTGATTTCGTTGCACAACAATTCACCCTTGGGCCGCCTGCGAGGTCACGAAGAGTTTGTTTCCGGGCTGGCGTTCAACCATGATGCCAGTCAACTCGTCTCTGCGAGTGGCGACGGCACGATCCGAATATGGCCCTTGGGTGAACAAAACCAATTGGGTAACGTCAAAGTTTCCGGGCACGGTAACCAACGGTTGTTTGATGTGGCCATTTCTCCAGACGGTACGCGCATTGCGTCTGCGGGGGAACGGGAAGTCGCTCTGTGGGATCATGAACTGCGTCCGGTAGCATTGCCGTTGACCGGCCACCGCGGTCAAGTTCTTGCCGTCGCCTGGTCACCTGGTCAAGGCGTCTTGGCGTGGGCCGGATCGGATCGCATCGTTCGACTCTCAGAAATCGACTCGGGCCAGACGACTGCTCTTCCCGGCGTGCTCAAGAGTTCGGTAAGGTCGTTGGCCTTTAGCCCGAATGGGCGCTTTGTGATCGCGGCCGATCTTGCCGGCGCGATTCGAGTCTGGGACACCGAGCGCGAAGTATGGGATGCTGATTTAACGATCCGACCAGGGGAGCCAACTCACCAAGCTGCGATCAACCGAGTTTGTTTCAGTCGCGATGGGCGGTTGTTGGCCAGTGCGTCTGATGACCGCACGATCCAAGTCTGGGACTTTGAAAAGCGCGAACTGATACACGACTTTCGGGGGCAGCACATGTCCGATGTCTTTGCCGTTGGGTTTTCACCAGAGGGAGATGTCTTGAACAGTGGGTCGCGTGACCGGACCATTGCTGTGTGGTCCCTGGCCACTGGCGACGTGATCGAGACGCTTGTGGGACATGGCCAACTGATTCGCTGCTTGGACATCAGTCCCGATGGGACGCGGCTTGTGGCGGGGTCCTGGTTTGGTGACGTGTCGTTGTGGGACATACCGAGGTACGAACTGGTGGCGACGTTTAAGGGGCACTTGGACATTATTCATGGGATTGCCTTCGATCCAACCGGCAAAAACCTCGTGACCTGCTCTTACGATCGGACGGTGCGGCTGCATCAGACGGAATTTCAAGGACGCGAATAACCAGGTCCCAAGTCTCGGCCCCGCGACAATTCCAGTAGGCTCAAAAAATCTGGCGCCATTCGTCGGCGATCTTCGCGTCGTGTGACAGGCGTACATCAGTCGGTTGGCCAACGCGTCACCAGGACAACCGGCAATAGCGTACGCTTGACCGCCTCATATTAGGCTGGACTTGGAAATACGATATCACTGGAGTCTCACAATGCAATCCTGGCTTTCCAATTCGTTGACTTTTTTACACTCACACGCGACGTGGTTTCGCGCCACCATGGGGTTGATGGTCGCACTTGCGATCAGTTTAGGTGTCAGCGAGGGGGCCGTAGCACAACGCGCTTCGGGTAACCCGCCGCGTCTTGGCGGCCGCATTGACAACAACCCGAATACGATGACGGACCTGCGCATCGACCGCGCCGTTGCCGGTCGAGCCAGGTATGACGATTCTGCTTGGGTGATTCCCGTCATCGTCGAAATCGGGAATACGGGCCGAGCGACCACTGCGTCGATTACAGCGCAAGCCAGATATCAGATCGACAATCAACACCCCGTAACGACGCGAATCATGAGCGACAACCGGGTGGCTGCGGTAGCCGGTCTGGGGACTAACCGCAGTGCCACCTTGGAAGGTGAGTTTCGGATCTCGGACCCAAGAGGCCAGTGGGCTGGGAAGTCCATTCGACTCTCCATCCAAATTGATCCATCAAACTCTGTTGGCGATTCCAATGGGCGCAACAATGTTTCGGCGCCGATTGAGGTCGTACTACCAAGCTTGCCGAATCCTCGCCGACCGAACCGTCCTGATCGGATTCCTCGGCCGCCACAGCAACCGCCAACGTCACCTCCACTTGTCGCTGGCAATCCGACTGGACCTGTGGGCGGCGGGTTGCGTCCGGGTGAAAATATGGGTGGCGCGAACGGAAACAATACGAACGTCCCGCCGTCGTCGGGTCATGCTGGACCACAGGGACTAGCCAATAACAAGGTCTTGGCCGATGTGTACCGGGCCAATGATGGGGGCGCCTATTTTGTCCACACCATTGACAAGCAGGTGTACATCTTCGGCGAGCATCCTGGTTTGGGCTATGCCGTGGTGATTGAGGGAACCATCGACGGGCAGATGATCCACGGCTCGTATTGGGATGTGCCGAAAGGGACTCGGGCCAACCGAGGATCCGTTAAACTTCAGATTCAGAACTCAGGACAACGGTTGGTAGTGCACCATTCGACCGGAGGGTTCACCATCACCCATTTGGAGCCTTATGCCATCCAAAACCACCAGTTACCCAGGGCAAATCGCACTCCCGGTTTCTATACAACCAAAGCGGATGACTTGGACGGCGCGTGGCGCACGGGGAGTCAACATCTTTATATCCGCGAAGTGGATGGCAAAGTGATCGGTTGGCTGGAAAGTCAGTTTGCGTCCGGCGATAAACCGGTTACCGCCTCGATCATGATCGGGGACCGAACGCAATCCAATCAGGTATTGTTCAAACAAGTCTCGGTGCCGAAAGGACAAGGCCACGGCAGTCGGCAAACGTCATTTATCGTTCAAGATGCCTTCCATATCCGCCAGTTGGGAGGTGCCGTGTTCGTCAAGGACATTATGAATTTTGAAAAATTTGGAAACGAAATTATTGCTCGGTTCAAGAACGAATCGGTAGGGTTCGGCTATGCTATCGCCCATGAAGGGAAAATTGTCCAAAGTGGCGGGTGGGGCAACCGACTGCTGGCGAACGACCGGGGGCCACCTCCCTGTTCCCCCCCCAC
>DAOLCX010000206.1:0-5694 GCA_035327685.1 Pirellulaceae bacterium
AATCGTCGTCCTGAAGTGCCGCCCGAAACGAGTCCCACCGCCGCACCATATGGCCGGCATTGTTGTTCAAGATGAGCGCGCGACAGAAGTTGGAAATCGGCTCCAGATTGAGCAGACTGGCTGCCGCGCCAGCCAATACCAACGCTCGATCGCGGTCCGGCATCTGCAAACGCTCTTTGAATGCCTGAGCCAGTTGCAGGTACACCACAAGTTCGTTCAACAAGCTGCTACTGGTCACAATCAGTTTCTGGTCTTTGGTCTTTCGTGCCGGCAACGCCGTTCTTGATCGTAATCATTCACGGAATGGATGGCCAGGCTTGGTTCTGGTGCGTTCCGCAAGTCGTCGTGTTGCAGATCGAAACCCTGCAAGTGTCGCAGATCGATTCGTCCAAGCTAACAACTGTTGTCGAACGACTTGCTCCACGCACCTTACATTTCATGAACGGTTACTCTTGATCCTCACATGAGGCCACAAGCCAGGCCGTTCTAGACGATTATAATCGGTTAGAATCGAGTTTCATTCAAGGGTAAGAACCGTGGGCGACCGCGATCATGGTTAATTTTGTTTGGGATTGGTTGGCGCATCCGGACATTGACGAACTGATAGTCCGGATTGCGGAAGCTGAACCTCATGAAGACTGGACAAAAACAGTACAGCGGCTTCGCAAACAGTTGACTGCCGACGAGGCCCGCCAGGTATTGGAACAAGCCGAATTGCGTCGCCGCGCCCGATCTAAATTTCCGATGGCGCACCGCCTGTGGCTCACGCGGCGCGGGTTGGAGCAATCCACATCGGCAACGATTGCCACGTACAAAGCGGAGACTCTGGGGCCGGCACAGTACCTGGCCGACTTATGCTGCGGAATAGGCGGTGATGCGATGGCTCTGGGGCAGATCGGTCATGTCCTGGCGGTTGACCGGGACACAGAAATGGCGACCATTGTGAACCACAACTTGTCTGTGACGAATGTAAACAGCTACGCCGTTCGATGTGATGTGATGGATCAAATCGACCTTTCAGCATGCGATGCTGTCCACGTGGATCCCGATCGTCGCTCATCGGGCCGAACCATCTCGCCTGATCGCTTCGATCCGCCACTGGCCGATATTCTAGCGCGCCTGGGCCGTCATCGCGCTGGCATCAAAGTGGCACCGGCGTCCCATATAGATGCCGACGTCGCCTCCGATTGTCATCGAGAGTGGATTGGCCACGATCGAGAATGCAAGCAACAAATGTTGTGGATGAACGTTCCAGATCGCCCGTCCGGTTTGCGTTCAGCGACCGTGATCGATTCCACAGGTAGTGCGCATCGGCTTACGCCTCACGGTCGGAACGACGCGCAACCACTCGTGTCACTCGCTTCCCGTTTAGGCGAATTCGTGATTGAGCCCCACAATGCCGTGACTGCCAGTGGTCTGAGCGAATTGTTGGCAAACCAGATAAGTGCCGAGCGACTGGATCTGAGAGGAAACCTGTTGACTGCGGATTCAGCTATGTTGTCCCCCTTCTATGCAGTGTTTCATGTACTTGAGATGGTCCCGTTGCGATTTGATCGAATCGTGGCTTCGATCGAGCATTACCGGCTAGGCCCTATCGAATGGAAAAAGAATGGCCTGGATGTCGGTTGGTGGTCCGCGGCCATCAAGAAACATTTTGATGGCCAACGGCCGGGAAGTGTCATTTGCACGCGGTACCGCGACCGGCATGTTGCCATCATTGGCTTCCGTTCTAACAGCGTCGCCACTACCACGACGTGATGGGCCCGATCGCCTCGAACGCTTCAACCGCCCGCGACGGTAGATGCAGGTCCACCACATCAGAAATCGCAGTCCGCCGACTGGGATTGATTTCGACCGTTAGAATGCCTTGGCGCGCCGCCGAATACACTGGCTCCAGAATATACGGAAACACACTTGACGCCCCAACACTGACGACGAGATCAAAGCCGCGACGTAACTCCCGTTGCAGCGTTTCCAGGGCCAACGCAGGGAGCATTTCACCAAACAGCACTACATCGGGACGCAACACGCCTGCGCATTCAGTGCATCGAGGGGGCGTTGCGCGTTCCTGCAAATCCTCTCCGGCGATCTGGGCCCCACAATTCAGGCACTCCAGGCCCCGCATATTGCCATGGATCTCGACGACCTGCCGCGAGCCGGCGGCCGTATGGAAACCGTCAATGTTTTGCGTCAACACCCAGACGCGCGGTTTGTACTGTTCCAATTCGGCGATGGCGCGATGGGCCAGATTAAACGTCTTCCCACGAGCACTGTCTGCGATTTGCCACAAATATTTCCATGTGACTTCTGGACGTTGTCGAAGCATCGCGCCAGACAGAGCCTCTTCAATCGGTATCCCATCGTCGGTGTTCTGCGAATTGTATAAACCGCCGACGCCTCGATAAGTCGGCAAGCCCGAATCGGCAGAAATTCCAGCTCCGGTGATGAACAATATCTGATCGGCGCGTTCCAACATCCCTCGGAACTGGGCTCCCAGATTTCGCAGGGAACTCTCCGGCAACGGTTGGGTCATGTGCGCAGCCCCGTGTGTTCTCAGTCGCCGGACTTGACTTCAGAAAAGCGGAGTAAGACACGCGTCCCCAGCGGAGGGATGTTCTTGGTGAGCGCTGTAAACACCAGCCATTCGTTGTCCGGCGTGCTTTCGATCGGCAAGTCCAATGTCGAAGTCGAGAAATTAGAGACACTGATCATTTCGCCGCCATCCGCCAAATAATGCGTCGTCTTGGCTTCTGGGTCTTCGTACAAAATACTCCCGCCGAATACCCAATCGACATCCAGTGGCTTTTGAGCACGGGCGTTATACACCATGTCCCGGGCCGAGCGTTCCCGTAACTCGCTCCCATCCATCCACAGCACATCGATGTGAATCCGAGGGCCGGTAGCCGGTTGATATTCGGGATCCCACCGAACCGTCGAGCCTGGTTCCAAGCCGATGGTCAGCAATCCTAAATGCAATTTGGACGATAACGCATTCGCCGATATGACCGATTCGTGTTCTTTGGAACCGCGCACACAGGCAAAAAACTCTAACGCACCCGCGCGAAAACAGATTTTCCCCCCAATCAACACCTGTTTGGTTGAAGTGTTCACCCAGACTTCCTGTTCGGGATCCAACCGCACAAAACCATCGGGGATCGACGGCAAGACACTGTCTTCGACGTATTCGTAATCGTCGCCGTCGTACTCTTGGACTTTCGCGTCGTCGTCCTGCGCGTTGCCTTCAAGTTGCTTCTCCTCCGTCGTCTCTGCGACCGGATCGGGGCTGCGAATAACAGGCGGGGTTACCTCGGACGGTGCAGGCAAAACCTCCGACCGCTCCAAGTCTGCGACATCCTGGGCCAAGGCATCCGCTACTGCTTGAGACTCGTCACGTTGCTTCGTGTCCGGTTGGGCTGACGTCCTCGGTGATTCCGATTGGCAGCCGACCAGAACGATCATTGCAACTATCAACAAACATGGAGCGCCAAGATACTGAATAGTGTTTCGCGTGACAGCGTTCATCGTTGTTCTCGCGCCCCATACAAAATTATGATGTTGTCACCGAAGTTCGTTCATCCACGTTAATCACGTCCAGGTCAATCCAAATGGATGCGTCGCCGACGTCAGCTTCCAGGGCCGTCGCACGCTCGCTCCTGTGCCACTCAAGGTGGTTGGTTAACGTTTCTTGTTTCAAAAAAGCGCTATGGCGTTCGATGGCCTGTTGTAAAGGCTTGCTCTCTGTCCAGACATAGAGCCGGATGCGGTCTGAAAAATCCAATTTGCGTTGTTTTCGGTAGTCTTGAACGAGACGTTTGACGTCCTGCGCCCAACCTTCTTCGATCAATTCCTCATTCAATTCTGTCGCCAGGACGACCACACATTGAGGCCCTTGGGCAGCCGCCCAACCCGGCCTGGCCTCCAGCCGCACTTGGATATCCTCGGCGGACAAGTCAATCGGCTCACCTTCAATGGTGATGGTCACCTGATCCTGGCGATTCATCTCTTTAAGCAATGCCCCACCCTCGGCGCGCTGCAGGGCTTCCTTCAGTTGCGGCAATCGTTTGCCCACTCGTGGACCCAATCGCTTGAAATTGGGTTGCACCAGATAGCTGACCAACTCGCTCGATCCGGCCTGAAAATCTACCTGCTTGATGTTCAACTCGTCTTGCAGGATATGGCAATGGTCGGCCAACCAACTCAAATGGTCTTCGCCGTTAAGGACCACGGTCATCCCGGACAGTGGCTGGCGGACCTTCAGTTTAGCCTCCATCCTGGCGGACCGTCCCAAGGATGCAATCTCGCGCAGCAAACCCATGCGCGACGTCAACAATTCGTCGCGGAGGTTTTCGTTCGACGATGGGTATGCACATAAATGGACACTTTCCGTGGCCCGGTTGCCAAATGGAACCTGTGCCAAGTTCTGCCAGATGGCCTCTGCGGTGAACGGAGCAAAGGGGGCCATCAACCGTGCTGTCGTCAACAAACACTCATAGAGCGTCCAATAGGCGTCCAATTTATCTTGGTCCTGTTTGTCGGCACTCCAAAATCGGTCGCGACTGCGGCGCACATACCAATTGCTCAAGGCATCGACAAAGCCTGATAAGGCGTTGGCCGCCACAAAATTGTCGTAGGCGTCCATCCGTTCGACAATGCGGTCCGTCGCTTGCTGAAGTTCCGCCATGATCCAGCGGTCCAGCTCACCGCGCGACTCGACAGGCCGGTAGTTGGCTGCGCGACCCAGCACATCCATTTCCAGATCTGCCACATCCCCGGTCAGTTCTTGACTCGGGAAAAACCCGTCCAGGTTGGCGTACAGCACAAAAAAGCCATACACGTTCCACAGCCGCAACAAAAACTCGGGAATCACGTCCTTGATGGCCCGTTCGCTGTAAATGACGGAATTCCACGGAGGCTGCGCCGAAAAGAAATACCACCGCAAAGCGTCGGCGCCGTATCGATCGAAAATCTCTTGCGGCTCCCGATAGTTTCGCAGTTGCTTGGACATTTTTTCGACTTTGCGCTCCAACTTGGAACCGCATTCGACGCACGACTGGCCCTCCTCCAATTGACGATGGCCGCATTTGACGCAGACATTCGACTCGGCCAGCATCAAACCCAGGACGATGCAGTTCTCAAACGGATGAGGGTACGAAACCGTTGTTCCAGAGGCCGGATTGGTTTCTCCAAACAACATCGTGCTGATGGCGACCAGACTGTAAAACCAGCCACGCGTCTGGTCGATGGCTTCACTAATAAAGGCGGCGGGAAATTGATCCGCAAATTCAGACGCCCCTCGATGCGGATATCCCCATTGCGCAAACGGCATCGCGCCGCTGTCATACCAACAATCGATGACTTCCGAGACCCGGAACATTCGGCCATCTGGATGAAAGGGAGACTGATAAGTGATGGCGTCGATGTACGGTTTGTGCACCTTCAAGTCGTCGGGCAGGTCGGGGTATTTTTGCTTCGCCTGTTCCCAGACGTCTAGCCCCGCCACACCGGGTTTTTCGAGCACTTCCGCAAAACTGGCAATCGCCTCCATCTGCCCCGTTTGGTTGCAGACCCAAATCGGCAACGGCGTTCCCCAGTACCGCTCGCGCGACAATGCCCAATCGACATTGGATTCCAGAAAGTTGCCAAACCGTCCGTCTCGAATATGCTCTGGCAACCAATCGATTCTTGCATTGTTGG
>DAOLCX010000207.1:0-5677 GCA_035327685.1 Pirellulaceae bacterium
AGGTCTCGGCTCCGGGGTCTCCTTGCGTTTCTCTCCAGCGGAAAATGTGCCCAAAAATATTGTTGGTGCGCGGATTTGCCGCATCAGCGGTCTTGCGACCTTTGTTGTTCGTCAACGACGCAAAGACCTCTTTGGTTACAGGATGCACTGCAATCCATTCCGGCCGGTCCATGGAAGTGGCCCCAGCCAGATCGGCAGCCTCGCGCGTGCGGATGCAAATGTCGGCCAGATCGAAGCCCACGTCATCGGCGGGGGATGATTTCTCAGGAATCTGGTTTAACCCCGGCGTCAATGCCAGCCATCGACCAGTTCCGTCCTCGTCAAATCGCGCCACATACAATGTCCCTTCGTCCAACAAGCCGTGCTGCGCGTCAACGCCGAGGTCGGCAGTCTGCGCCGGGTGGTATGTTCGCAGTGAGACAAACTTGTAAATGTACTCATTGGCTTCGTCGTCTCCCATATAAACCACCACTCGCCCATCAGCGGCCAGCGTCAGCTCGGCGTTCTCATGTTTAAAGCGCCCCAGTGCCGTGCGCTTGACCGGTTTTGAATCCGGTCGCATGGGATCGATTTCAACGACATACCCATACCGATCTGCGTCGTTGTCCGCTTGCGCCACATCGAAACGAGAATCGTGTTCCCACCAACGATAGATCGGCACATATTGTTCACCGAACCGATACCGATAACCGGTTTTGCTTAAGCCGTATCGTTTTTGATGTGCCGTGGGTTCGAAATCGGCGGAACGCGAGCCGAATACACCATGAAAGTTCTCTTCGCACGTCAGGTAAGTTCCCCACGGCGTGCGGCCGGCAGCGCAATTGTTGCAAGTTCCGAGGACCCTTCCACCCAGCCTGGAAGTTGCAGGTCCCGCCAAAACCATGGGTGTCTGTACGGTGATGCGGCGGGCGCGCGGTGAATCGACCACCGACCAATTGCCGTTATCCTGCCGGGCAATCTCTACCAGCGATACCCCGTGTGCAAATTGTGACTTTCGAGCTTTTTCCAAGGGCATCGCGTCGGTAGCCACCACATCGTCTAATCCGTCTCGGAACAACAGTACCTGATCGGTGTACTCGTGGTTCACGGCCAACATGCCGCGCTGGTTGGGATCGTGTCCAGGAATCGCAAAGAAGTCCATGCCGTCGTGGCCCATACCCGCTTGCCGCGCTTGTTCGTCAGCCGAATTGGAAGCATCCGGTTTGAATTGCGGCGCGCTGCCATTGATCGGGTCACCCCAACGGTACAGGACTTCCGCTACATAACCTTCGGGGACGACGACATCGTCAATTTTGGCCGCCGGAACGCCGCGAAATTGAAACAAGGGTTGGCGGTGTACCGGCTGCGCTTTCAATTCGACGTTTTCCCAGGGCGCCAACAGAGCCGCGCACGCCCCTGCGGAACCCAGTTTCAAAAACGCGCGACGGTACAGTGCCGCCTCGACTACTTCCGAAAAATGTTTGCCTGGCATCATCCCACCCATTGCGCCGAAGAACCTATGACAAGGGGCCGACACCACTTGCAATAGGCGTTAAATCAAGAACAACCGACGACCACCAGTTTATAAATGGCAAAGTCGAGAGGCAACCAAATCAGCTCAGGCACTCCGAAAATTCACAATACGCAGCGCGCCATTTCTGCATACCCCCAAACAGGGACACAGCACTGCTGGACGGGGACACCGGGACGGGGACACAGCTCTGGAAAGGAGATAGAAAGGGGGACATAGCATTTGTCGAAGGTGCTGTGTCCCCTTGGTTCAAGTGCCCGAAGGTGCTGTGTCCCCTGGTTCAAGGGCCCCTAGCGGACGCGGCATTTGAAGCGGATGATGCCGCCTTTGCCGGGGGGGAGGGGGTCGCGCAGCTCCCAACGCAACACCAGCGAGTCCGCATCGTTGCGGGTGGCCGTGAAGTCGGCTTCGACGCTGCATTCCGCCGAGTCGGCCACATATTCCAGACGTGTTACCAGATTGTCCACCAGGACGATATTCCCAATCACGTCGCCACCGACATTGTCAAAGCGAATTGTAAACTCGACTTCTTCGCCTGGAGTGGCTGCAATCTTTGAGGCCACTTTGGTCAGGCTCAATTTGGCTTCGCCCCGGTCGGTTTTCACCGTGACGATCTCTTGGGCCTTTGCAACATCGTTGACCAGCACCGGAAGCGAGCGGTCGAGCATGACTTGCAGCCCCAAATTGTCTTGCCAGACACCGGCGGAAGTCGTGCCAAGTTGCAGCCGCGGCGTTTCCGAGCCCTGATGGCGGCCAAACCGAATCAGGTGCAAATTGTTATAGGGTTTGAACGTGGCGTTCGCACCCAGCAAGCCGACGGTATTCTCAGCGGGAACCCCGCGCGTTCGATCGCGAAAGCTCTGCGCATGAGTGGTGCTCCGATTGCGCTGCGGTTGGAGTTGTTGGACCGTCGTGGCTGAAAAATCCTTGCCTCGCGAGGTAATCAGTTCTTGTTCCTCGGCCACGGCCTGAGCGCGAAGATTTCCGGATTCCGAAGTCAACAGCGACAGTTTCCGCACGGCCGCGAAACGCGGTGAGTAAATGCAGACCCGGTTGCTCTCGACGACTTTGCGAACGCCATCCAGTGTGTCGAAATGGCCAATCGTGTCCGAAGGATCAAGTCCAAACAAATTCCATTCATCATCGACTTTGACTTTCAGACCTTGATCGCCGCCGTCACACAAATATTCATCCCACGGGATGCGCTGAGCAAACCGAAAGGCCGGAGCGCAACCGATGATGGCCGGAGAACAGGCTCCGAAGGCATAGGCGTGGCAGCCACAATTGGAATGGGTGGTCGTTTCCTGCGGCGGTTCGAAAGGCGTGAAGGTTTGCTGAAAACTGGTCTGCCGAAAACGCTGTTCCAACTCGACCGCGGCCTGCTTCGGAAATACCTCAGGGGAGACACCGTGGAAGAAGAATCCGTCTTCGTCGGCCTGTTGTGCGGGCAGTCGCGAGCCAATCCGGACAATGGCCATGGGGCGTCCCAAACGACTAGCCGTCCGCAGCGGATCTTCCGAAATTGAGACGTCGAAAAACGGTTGGTTTTCGACGGTGTGCCGGAACGGCAAGGCCAGGTCAGGATTCTCGAGATAGACGACTTTCGTCACCATGTTCCCGGCCGCGACATCTTTCAAGTCATCCACGGAGATCACGACTTCGACGGGAAATCTCAAAGACATGTCCGCTGGAGGCAGCAATCGGTCGATTAGCTCGACGGAGGGGAAAAACTCGCGATCCGGCATTTCCGCGATACGCGATATTCGAAATCGAAAAACGGGACCGACGTGCATTGCCACCAACGGATTGGCATAATCGACGCTGCGAAAATGACTGCCATCGGGTACAGAAACTATGACGCCTCCCGGGACCGTGATCCGTACTGGTTGCACTTCAGCGAGAAACTGAGGATTGGTCAACAATCGTTCAAGTGCCACCGTGCCAGGCGGCGTGTCGCTGCTCAGCAAGAAGTGCGGTGTTGCGGATTGACTCCAAACCGCGGAAGCGCCTAGCCAGGCAACCAGAATCCACACGAGTTGAACCAACCAGGATTGCCGAAGTGCCATGATGATGCTCGCCACCTGAAGAAACCAAGACTCACACGTTGAAGTCGTTTCTATTCTACTTACAACGAAGTCAGCCGCGCCGCTTGTTCGCCGGCGCGGCTGATCGAAAACATCGATCGTCAGCGGTGGTCGACCAGTTCCTGTTGCGAGGCCCGATCAAGCACCGGTTCCACGTGAACTATCGTCGCACCCGAACTGGCGGACAATAGCTGCCGTTCGCAGAAACAGGGCCAAACACCATATCTTGCGGCGGCTGGTTGTTGAAATGCGGCGGTCGAATGGTGTGCTCTTGGATCAACACCTTGTCGGCCGGACGCGGATAGGACAAACCAGGACGTTGCTTCACGTGCACATCGACTTGGGGCGTGGGGCCGGGAATCGACATCGCCGTGTGGTTGTACATGTTGTACTCACGCAGACCGGCTGGGCCTCCCAGTGGAATGTGGGGAGGGCCGGGCAAGCCGATGTTGGTGCCAGTAAAGGGCATTCCATATTGCGGGCCGGTGACACCAGAAATATAACCGGTGCCAACATCTCCCAGCCCGCCGCTGGTGGAGGTGTAACCCAATCCATGGATCATCATCCCCCCTGCTGCATCGGAGATTTCGCCCCCGCCCAAGCGGAGATTCTTGTTACCCATACGCACGACCGCCAAGATCGCACCGCGGCGATCGGCTTCCAAAATGGGGTCCATCCCCGGATCCAAGCGAGTGCTCACCAACGTATCGACGCCGGCCAGAGCCAATTCTTGGAATTCTGGATCCGGAATGTAGATGACCTTGGTCACGAAGTTGCCGGAGGCGACCTGGTCGAAGTCTTCTTGTGTGAACTGGATCGGAATCGCGGCATGGGCCAGATAAGCAGCCGTGCGTCGCGTGACCCGTCCAACTTCCAGAGTCGGGAACAACTCTTCATTGGGGCGACCGGCGATGTTAGATAATCGCAGACGGTAAATCGCCCCGTGAACAAAATTCTGGCGGCCTGGAACAACCAATGGAGCCGAGTCGTACTGACCGACCGCACTGACATCCCAGTTCACCATCATTTGTTGCGGTTTGTCGAACAAGACCTGGACGGTTTGTTGGGTCACGGGGCCAGCGGCACCCATGACCGGCGCGTAGCCTCCGTGGCCTGCGCCAACGTAGGCATTCGGGGCCAAAACGCCAGGACCGGGACCACCTACACCGGGACCCGGCTCCAACAACATGTTGGCCGGCGGCAGGTTGTGAGCAACCGGAATACCGGTGCGCCCCACCGGCACTTGACAGCCGGTCGCCAGCATGGCCAGCGCCAGCAATTTCAGGCCGATCAAAAAGCGTGCGTTCATTAGTTCCCCCCTGAATGCGATTGAGCAGCCTCCGCTTGCCGAGGCTACTGCTTGGTTGTGTGCAGCCGGAGCTGCCATGGATCAAATTTGAATGTGACTTACTGTGGCTGAACGGTTGCGGTTGGCAAATTGCCGTGGACCAGTGTCATCAAGCTTCCTAGAATGCGTCCCGGCCAAGGACCGGTGGCACTGGGTCTGGAATGCTTGCAACGGAATTGCCGCGCGATGTTTCAGCGCTTTCATTCGTTGTATTAGGTCGGTTTGGCATAACGGGAATCTTTGGTAAAATCCGCAAAACAGTAGATGAAGCTTTTCTCCTCGCTGACCTTGTTGGTGCTAGCGGCATGCGCCTTGGCCCGCAACGATCGCTGGGTTAGCCCCACAGACGACAGTCCTGCTGACGCTCCTGAGAGGTCGCAAGCCGACGTCGAAGCGCTGCTCCGAACGACTCGGCAGGCATTGCACAGTCTGCCCCCGTTAGTGGCCCAAATCCAGTTGTCGGTCAACCTGCTGGGACAGGACATGCAGTGGACCGGCCAATACGTTCAAGCGGGCTTTGGGACGCCGCATTACTTGTGGGACCTGTCGCTAGCTGACGAAAGCAGTGTCCCTTCTCGTATGACTCAGGTTTTTGACGGTCGCTTCCTGTACTCGCTGCACCAGTCGCCGCTGGGGAGCGAGTTGACCTACGCAGACCTCAATCAACTTTCCGGGTTGGCCCAACGCAATCATAACCACATTGCCAGCGCAGATGCCTGGCAAGGAATCGGCGGG
>DAOLCX010000208.1:0-5648 GCA_035327685.1 Pirellulaceae bacterium
GGTTGTCATCAGCGGATTCGTGGTTGGCTGTTTCGCGATGATACTGGCCGGTGTTTCGGTAGGATGCAGCCGACTCAGTTCAGGCCAAGATGACTTGCCGGCTTTTCGCCAACCGGTAATCAACGATCAGGTCCGCGCGGCCGTCCGTTCCCAACAGGAATTCGGATGGAACTTGTACTCGATGCTTGCGGACAAACCGGAAAACACGTTTTATTCACCGGCCAGTATTGCCACTGCACTGGGGATGGTGACCACGGGAGCGTCGGGCGAGACCAGACAGCAACTTGTCGATGCGCTGCAGATCTCCGACGACGAGATCGGTTTCCACAGGGCGATGACCGAGTTGATTCAGTTATTGAATACTCGGGACCGGGGGCTGCAACTGCGCATGGTCAATCGCTTATGGGGCCAACACGATCTGGTTTTCAGTGGCGATTTTTTGGAGGGATTGCTCAATCAATACTATGCGCCGATGGGCAAGGCCGATTTCAAGTCGGACCCGGAGGGCGTTCGGCAGAACATCAATGCTTGGGTCGCCCAGCAGACTGCCGACCGCATCCGCAATCTGTTTCCATCGGGAACCATTGACGAGGACACACGGTTGGTGTTGGCGAATGCGATCTATTTTAAAGCAGATTGGAAAACTCCGTTCAACAAGAATGCGACGAAGCCTGCGGAATTCTTATGCGGCAATGGCGAGTCGATCAAAACCGACATGATGAACCGACGCGGTGATATTCTGTATGCCGAGGACAACTGGGCCAAGGTCGTGAGTCTGCCCTATACATCCGGTGGCGTCTCCATGGTCGTTGTCTTGCCCAAGACACGTGGGGGACTGGCCGAATTGGAACAACGGATCAGCGCCGAGTATCTCGCGGGACTTTTGAACGGTTTGTCGGAGCGCGAGGTGCGGCTGGCAATGCCCAAATTCAAATTCGAAACGATGTACGTTTTAAACGACGTTTTGCAAATGTTGGGCATGAACCGGGCCTTCTCGGACATCGCCGAGTTTGACCGGATGACGACACAGGAACCACTCAAAATCAGTATCGTTGTGCACAAAGCCTTCATTGATGTCAATGAAGAGGGGACGGAAGCAGCGGCTGCCACTGGGGTGGGAATGAAAGTGGCGATGGCTCCCCTTCCCAAGGAACCCGTCGATTTTGTGGCAGATCACCCGTTTATGTTCTTCATCCGCCACGATTCCAGTGGGGCGGTTTTGTTTGCGGGGCGGCTTTCGCAGCCAGAATCGAAATAATCCCGCGTTTTGGAGATTGCCAGCGGAACTGCCGACCGGCATCGGTGTTCAATGGGCTGTCATTGTGTAAGACGTCCGTGGCCGTTGCGCTGAGATTGTGCGCTGAGATTATGCGCTGAGATTATACGCTGGGGCCATACACGTCGGAAAGGGAATTCGGTCCATTGCGACTTGTCCCGTTTCCAGAATCTCAGGAATTCACGATACTGGCCAATCGGGTATCGAGGTTTGGGGCTGAGCCCTGCAACTCGATTGAAGCGCCCTGCGGAACAGAACGTAAATTGAACACTGGGTGAATGGGATTGGCGGTCAGCGAATCGTCGGCACAAAACGTTGTCAGGTACGAACTGATCGATCCTGACGTTCGGCTGATGTTGCAAGTCCGCGACGGGAGCGCAGCGGCATTTGAAGAATTGGTGGACAAGTATCACCAGCGAGTCGTCCAGTTTATGGAACATGCGGTCAATCGCGAGTCGGCAGAAGACTTGGCCCAGGAGGTCTTTTTGCGGGTCTATAGCGCACGTGCTAGATATCAGCCTGGGGCAAAGTTCTGCACCTGGTTCTTTACGGTTGCCAACAATGTCGCCAGCAACGCGCTCCGACGGTTGGGGACACGCAAAGAAGTCACGATGACCAAGTTGGCAGGGGTCAGCTCGGGCGAAACGCCCGAAACAACGGCAGCCGCCGCCAGCGGCTTGATGCCGACTCGGCAGTTTGACAAGAAGGAGTTATCGGAAGTGGTTCGTACGGCCATGCAATCGCTCAATGAACGTCAACGCATGGCGATTTGGCTCTCGAAGTTCGAGGAGATGAGCTATCAAGAAATCGCCGACACGATGGAGCTGTCAGTGAAAGCGGTCAAGTCGCTGTTGTCGCGCGCGCGCGCTACCTTGCGGGACCTGTTGCAGCCCTATTTGGCCAAAGGGACGATGCCCGACCGCGGCGACAGCCAGACACACGCATCAGATCTGGGTGGGGATTAAACGATGTCACCTTCCGAGTATCCCGAATCGCTCGCCACTGCCGAAGTCGATGAGTTGCTGACGGCCTATTTGGATGAAGAGCTTTCCGTCGAAGAAAGGTCGTCGGTCGAACAACGTTTGAGTGACGACTCGGCATTTCGGGCTCGATTGGCCGAACTGGAACGCGCTTGGAATGCTTTAGACGACCTGCCGCGAGCGGCACCTAGCCACTCGTTCACCAGAAGTACGGTGGAATTGGCGGTGGCCGAGTTGAGCCGCGAGATTCGCCTGTCCCAACCCCGATGGAAACGCTGGATTCCCCAAATGCTGTCCATCGTCGTACTGCCGATCGTCGTATTGTGGGGCGCTTATGCTGTCACTCATTCGATGCGGATGGCCCCCTACCGACAGTTGGTGCAGGAATTGGACCTCATTGAACATTTCGAGATGTACGAGAAAATCGATTGCGATTTGGAGTACTTGGAACTGCTGGGAACTCAGGGGATTTTTGGAGGTGGAAACTCTGATGGTTCTAATTGACCGGTGGCAACCATGAACCGAAATAATCGCAAACACAGCAAACCAGCCGCGTTCATGCCGAGTTTAGCGCGCATGCGACGCTGGCATCCGCAACGCCGTCGCCTGACGGCCCTCGTGTGTGTCGGCATGTTAGGTGTGGTCGCTGCGGTGACGCCGGAACTGGAGACAGCTCTAACCCAACGGTACGATGCCAATAGTCGACGGTTGGAGCAGATGTCGTCGAATGAAGTCCTGTCGCTTAAGAGGAAGCTAAAACGCTTCGAGCGATTGCCGGCGGAAAGACAAGCTCAGTTGCGAGACTTCCATCAACGGCTCGTCGCGCATCCGCGCCGCGAATCTCTGCAACGGACATTGCGGCTGTACTTCGAATGGCTGGCCAGTTTAGACAGCAAACGACAAGCGGAATTGATGGACATGCAGGATCATGGCCAGCGATTGGCGAAGATTCGTGAAATCAGGACCGAGCAAACTCGAGCTTTGTCATTTTTGCCCGATTCCGATTTCGAGCATTTTGACGTGTGGCTCCGGGAATTGGCGCAAGATAAACAAGAGTTGATTCGCGAAGTGTTTCGATCGACTCAACGAGCGGGAAGGCGCGATTTGGAGCTTGACGAAAATTCACCTCCCGAACGACTTGTTCGACTTTTGATTCGCTCTCCAGGTTTGCAGTCGAGAATTATTTTGGATGATGATATTCGCCATCTGCGAGATGAACTTTCTGAAATGACATCTCAGATGATGGCGGATGAAACCATCGCTCGGAATGTGATTGTGCATTTTGTGCGAAACCAATTTGTCGGACCGGAGGAATTGCAGCGGTTTTATGTTCACGAACTCTCGCCTGAGTTGCGGGATGAACTGGATAAGCTGCCTCCCGATCAGATGGCCTCTCAATTGCGACGCATGTACCAGCTGAAACAAATTGGAATTCCTAGAGACCAGTGGGGTCGCCGCTTGCCCAGTTCTGGGCGGCCATGGGGAAACTAAGGTACCGAGTTGAATGCGTCATGCATTTCACAGGACGGCTGACGGAAGCCGTCGACGGCTTCCACTTCAACTTTTTTGCGTTGAGTCTTCTCCGTCACATGCGTTGATTGCGATCGTTTGCAATGTGCTGGGGACAGGCATTTACGGTGCAAAGTGCGTACAATTGTCAGTCTCCGTCTCAGCAAAGCCCCTTTCTCCCAAATCGGGGCACTTTTCGTGTTGATTAGGCGTCTATAATGACATAATCAGGCACCTTCGCATCGAATAAGGAAATTTTCAGGATGTCCAGTAATCCAGTCGAAACCATGCGGTCAGGGGAGGCCGGCGGTTTGGCCTCCTCCAAACCGGGGTGGGAAGACTTTTTTGAACGGCAAATTGAGGCCACGCGCCGCCAGGTGGGATGGTCTGAGTTGGCAGCCGGTTTGATCCTGGTCTTGGTATGGTGCGCCGCACTGTTCCTGCTGGTCATCGCCATTGACGGCTGGATTGCTCCATTGGGGAGACTCGCCCGCTGGCTTTCACTGATCGCGCTCGTAAGTGGCACGGTGGTCATTGTTGTCCGCTTCATGGCCCCGTATCTGCTGAAACGGATTAGTCCGGAATACGCTGCCAAAATGATCGAAGATGGAAGCGACGGCTTTCATAACAGCTTGCTGAACTATCTGTTGTTGCGGAGACGCGCCGAACAAGTTAGTCCCGTAATTCTCCAATCCGTAGGTCAGCGGGCCGCTCAAGACATCGGCTCCGTTTCTCCACTTGAGAAAGTCGATTACTCGCGCGCCATCCGCCTGGCATTCGCGCTGCTGGCCCTGTTTGCCGTCTTTGTGCTGTATGCGATTTTGTCACCCAAGAGTCCCTGGCCGACGATCCAACGTGTCTTGTGGCCCGGCCTCGCTATCCCGCATCCGGCTACGGTCACGATTTCGCGGGTTCATCCCGGAGATACCGAAGTTCTGTTTGGCCAAAAACTGTTGGTCTCGGTAGAACTCCGTGGCCGACATGACCCGCATGCGGTCAGGCTGGTTTACTCCACGCTCGATGGTCAACAGGTCGATGTGTCTCAACCGATGAGATCGGAAGGGGATACGAATCGTTATCAGTTGGAGTTGGCGACAAGTTCGATGGGGGTCCAACATGACTTGAGGTATTGGATTCAGGTCCACGACGCTCAGTCCGTAGAATATCGGGTCACCGTTCTGGCGAACCCCACAATCGCCGTGGATGCGGTGGACATTGTTCCACCGGCGTATACCGAACTGCCACCTCGCCGCCAAGAGGGCCGCGGCGATATTGAAGGGCCCGATGGCAGCCAAGTCACCATTTATGCCAAGGCCAATCTGCCGATTGAGGTTGCGTACCTGGAGTTGTTGCGCGCACGACCGGGCGACGACAAAATCCCCTACGATTTAGTGCGCACGGTCGAGTTGATTCGCACTTCGGACGAAACCGCCCAAGGCATGTTCCATCTGGTCATGGACACGCAACGGTTGAAACCGCTCTTTACGCATTATCAGGTCAAGTTCCGTTCGACTGGCGATCGGCGCAGTGAACTGATCAACGTCTATCCGATCCGCATGATCCCGGACATGCCCCCGGAAGTTAAAATTGTCCGTCCCACGGAGGAGCGCATTGGATTGCCGATCAACCGAGAGTTGGAGTTCGAAGTCGTCGCCATGGATCGCGATTACAAACTGAGCTCCGTTAACTTGATTATCGACAAACAAGGAAGCCGTTTGTGGGACCAGGAATGCGCATTGGCGATTGACCGCAACCAACAACAATCACGTTGCCTGTACCGACTGGTACCCCAGTCGTTGAGGCTTCAGCCCGGCGATGAAGTCATCGTCTCGGCTCGCGCTGCCGACAATCGAGTCCCCGTCCACAGTGGTCAACTCGACCCG
>DAOLCX010000209.1:0-5646 GCA_035327685.1 Pirellulaceae bacterium
GGCGAGCACCGCTCAATGCATCAGCTGTGCCCCCCGCTCCTCTGATTGGGGCAAGGCTATCCGGTCAACGCTGTTGGTTGCTGGGAGGTCGCCGTAGTCAAAAGTCAAGGGTCAACCATCTGGATCGTTAAGCAATTCCTCCAGTCGTAGTCGTAGTTTTGGTGACAGCCTATCGAGCCACGTTTCATTGAGTAGGCCGATGGAAATCATATCTCTGATGTGTACGCGGTCTTTGTCGCGAAACGACGTCAACTTCATCCTGACCAGATGCTCGAATGGCAAGGTGCGGGCATCCTGGATCAGTTCGTACTCGTCAATTTCTGGAACCGGTTCAGGATAATCTTCCCGCACTTTCTTTCCTGCGAATACGACATGGACCGCGTCACGAGCTTTGGCGTCCGGGCCGTCGAGAAACATTGTTACTCCAGCAGACCGTCGGTAGATAAACCCCTCCGCTTCCAGGGCCGGGATGGCACGATCCAGGTCCGATTCATTCAAAATGATATCGACGTCACGCGTATTCCGCACAACCGACTCATCTACCTGAGAAACCCAGTGTTGAACGGCATTTCCCCCAATTACAGCGTACGGAATGTCCGCAGTG
Organism: Pirellulaceae bacterium; assembly: GCA_035327685.1. Taxonomy (GTDB): domain Bacteria; phylum Planctomycetota; class Planctomycetia; order Pirellulales; family Pirellulaceae; genus BJ22. The sequence continues at coordinate 605 of DAOLCX010000209.1, forward strand.
TTGAGCGCTCGAGTTACGCGGCGTAGACGGTCCTTTACTTTCTCCACGGCTCGTTCAATCCTTTCCCAGAGGGCGTCGCCTGTATACTTGATTTCAATCATTGTCTTTTTCCTTGCCCCAAGTATACCATAGCAAGCTGCGAAAGTAGAGTTCGATTGCGCACCCGCCCTCCATGCCCTGCGCCTTCGACGGGCAGTCTTCTTGGTTGCTCACATCGTTGATCCTGATGTATGTGCCATTCTGGGACACTCGAACCGGTATCCAATCTTCTTTTGAAACAGCCTTCATGCAGTTCTCTTCTCCGTAAACTTCGGCGGGCCCCTCTGGGCCACCTGAGTAATCGGACACCGACAAGCGAAATTCAACTTGCTTGCCAGTATTCAGCGAAACCCCCGACCACTCCATTTGACGGTTCCAAGATTCCGGTGAATTGACATCACAGCATATACAACGCGCTGCGACTTCATCGCCGTCTTTGGCCATGCGATACACGAACAGCAGACTTGGATTGTTCATTGCTACTACCCTATCGTGGAACGAAGCCGAGATTGCCGAACAGTGTATCTACCTGCCGTTCCCACAACTCCAGCATCTCATCCGTTGCGCCGCCTTTGCCCCAGATTCCTGAGCGTTGGGCTTGGCGGAAATGAAGAAGTTCTTCTACCGTATCTTGAATCTCCGCACCCTTGAATCGGTAGGTGATTTGTCTTTGAAGTTGATCCGCGCGACTATACGCCCCGCATTCGGACCGAGCGTGTTCGGCAGAACGACGATCTTTCCGCCCGCCCTGTGGAAAAGCTCAACACTGTCGTCTATATAGTTCTGAATCGTCTCGCCAGCCACGCGAGTCGGAATACGCATTCGTTGACGACTTGCGCTGAATGCGTTGTCAATCAGCCCCGCTGTACTCTTTGAGGCAGCAAGTTAACGCAGTTTCAACACGACAAGCACTCCAAGCAAGATTATAAGAAAAAGTAGGCCAGGAAAAAAGACCCGGCATAAGTATCGCAACACGCCTACGTCCGTTACCGACTCCACTTCGATTTTCTGTTTACGTAAACGAGCCAAACCTTCGCTTTCGAATGCGATTTCTCGTCCGTTGCGTAGTTCCGTTGCGAGTTCTTTGAGTTCGTACTCATACTTCGACTGTTCGGCCGGTGTATCGTACCTTCCGAGGGAGAGATACACACTCTTTACCAGCGAATCTTCGTCTGTCGGGCTAAACCCGCATTGATTGCATCGCTTATAGGGGACATCTTTGGATTCACCGCATTTGAGGCAGACAGCATACATGCTATTGGTCCTCCCGGCCGTTCAAGAGTTCCCACAACTCGCCGCCAACTTCATAGCCGACGTAGGCGGTTCCGGTGCCGAGCACCGGAATTCCAATTCGTATCCCGATTTCTACCCTTGCTGCACGCGCTGCGTGTTGAGGCCCCCAATTTCGAGCCCATCCCATCCAAGTATTCACGTCTAGCGAACGGTGGAATACACTACGCATTGGCGGAAGGTTGATAAGGTTAAACCCGGCATTTTGGATGCCTTGCGGCATTCCCGCTCGTTGTGGAAATAGCCAGTGGTGGAGGCCGTGGCCGTTTGCGCCTCCGCGCGCAGCCCAGTACTGGGAACTGATTTCGCGTTGGAAGTTGCGGTTGTCGTAGAAAAACCTACGAATCCGAGTGAGTAGTCCAACTTAGTTCCCTGCACTATTTGGGGCAAGTAATGTGACGCCGAGCTAAGCCACAATCTCAACGCCAATGAGTTTCCCGCTTTCATCGAAGTCAAGTTGTACACGCGGTCCGTCGTAATCGTAGATGTCATCAAGGGAAACCGACTTCGTAACCACTCCTGGTCTGACTGGATCAGGATAACCCGGCAAGGCGATGTATACCGTGTCGGAATCCTCTCGTCGCGCTTTGATCTTGATTCTGCCACTCATCTTCAAGTTCCTGATCCAAGTACAGTACGGAGAATCGCCGTTCCGTTTGGCATGATTTCATAAACTGCCCATCCATTTCCGAACGGAACGAGAACAGAGTCGGCACGTTTCGGATCCGGAATAGTCCCCGCCGGCAGTCCTTCTGTTTTGAATTTCTTGCTCAGTGCACGGAGTGCTTCAGCGGCCGATTTCGTATCCGGGAATACTCCCCTGGCTACCGCCTGCTCGGACGCGTGAATTATGTCCGAATTGACCGCTTTCTTAACTGCAGGTGCTGTCCACCTTGGGGCACCGGCTTCGCGTTTGGCGACCTCTTCGGCGATCTCTTTAATTGTTTGTTCGAGCGCTTCGCCTGTCAACTCCTGGCCACCCGTTTTCCGATACGCGCGCCATTGCTTGAGACCTGCGTGGTAAATCAAACGAATGCCTTTCGTCGCGGCCGCAGCGATCACGACTTCCTCTGGACCCGGGACTAGAATGCCAACGATCACTATGCCTGCCACGCCGGCCACATGTAAATTCAATTCCGTTTGCATAGCCGCCGTCGATAAGTTCATCTGAATCGCACGCATCCTGATCAGCTCAAGCGTCACCTCTTCCTGGCCATCCTCAATGTAAAAGCGTTCCCGATGAAGCAATTCCAAATCGCTCCCGATTGGAATGAGTCCAAATAAGAAATGTGGATTGCGATTGTGAATCTGGTATTCGTAGTACTTACCGCCACGTTCCTTGAAGCGACGTATATAGTGTTCGTAACCACCGATGTGCCAGACTCGTACTTTGGTCGAATTCCCGTCGTCGAATGGGTCTGCGTCAAGCTCCAACCAACCTTGCAAAACTTGCGGGATTTGTACGACACCGATGGTATCGCCATCTTCAAAACGCCAAAGATTGAGATTGATTTTTTGACCTGTTCCTCCAGTTGGATCGTCCTGACCATCCTGTTGTCCGGTGCGGGCGTAGGAGTTGAAGGGGCCGCGGGGAAGACGGTCGTATTGCTCAGCGAACGAGCCGGACGTGAGATTCATCGGATCGGCGGTGGGATCGATGACAAAGCCGCGAAAGAGTGGCGACAAATAGCCGTCGGGATGGTAGAGCCAAGCCTCGGGAAGCGGGTCGGTGGTGCTGTCGTATTGGTTTTGTTCGACCAGCCACGTTTCATACGATGGCGTCAAGTCGGTGTAGCCGCCGCCGCTGTACTGACGCTCGTAGCCGAATCGGTGCTCAGTATTATCCTTGGCGCCCCAGACGTGATTGTTCACGTCGCGCGTGTATTGTTTGGCAAACCGCTGCTGAGTCGCATCGTCTGGATCGGGTTCCACTGAATAGGAGAGCGTTTCGATCAGCGTGCCGTCGAAGTGGTCTTCGGTGTTGTGAACGTACTCGGCAAAGTTCAACTTGTCATAATACGACAACCCCCCGCCGGGGTTTTCCAAAGGCTGGCCGTTGGAACCAAAGCCCAGCAACACTCCGGTGGACATCGAATCGGTGATGTACTGCGGCGCACTGAACGTCCGGTGCAGCGCGTAACCAAATCCGTCAGCGGTGGAGTCCCCGTTGGCCTGTGTCGTCACGACCCAGGCGCCGCTGGTTTGCAGTTCATAAGGGTCCGGTGGATTTTCACCTGTCGCCGGGACACGGCGGAAAGTCAATGTCCCGCCGCCGGTGACCAGCGACTGGCCGACGTTGCAGGTCAAATACTCGTGGTATTGTTCGCGGACGTCGTACATCCCGCCGCCCGATGACGGATCGGGGTCGAAGCCGACCGAGTAATCCCAACCGAACCCCTCATAAAACAGTTCCCATTCCGATCGGTTCCCTTGCCCCAGGTACTCGACAGCCAGGTCCACCTGCCGCACGGCGTTTTCTTCAAACGATTGGGTGAGCGTCGTCCGCAGATGCCCCCAATCTGCGAGCCGCCCGCGGGCAACATCCTTCTTGTAACTTTGTGAAAACAACGTCGAATCGGTACCCGGCGATGCGTTCTCATCGGGAGCAATCACCCGAAACCGCTGATGAACCATATCCTCCAGCGTCCAGAGCTTTTCGTGCTTCTGGTTGGTGATCGTTGTGACAATTTCACCGGAGACGATCGGGTCGGGGACGATTTCGGATTCGTCTTCTTCGGTTTCGGGGTCGTCTGGCGGGGCGGGGAGGAAGCGGATGTTGAGGTCGTCAAGGGTCCGCGACATCTGAGATTGATAAGTCCCCTCAAAACGGAGTTTTCCCTGCTCTTGGTGGTAGTATCCCGATTCGTCGAGCCAGCGGTTGTTGACCGGAATGGTGTACTTGCTGGACCAACTCCGATTGCGGGTCCGCGTCCCATTGAACGTGACGTCAACACTGTGATCTGAGTTGAAGGTCACTTCCCGATCGATCGACGAGGACGCGGCGGATTCGGAGAGGAGTTCATCGAGGGAAAGCTCAAACAGGTTGTAGAAGTCGTAGTTCATCGCACCGCTTTCGCCCTGGCCCGACGATTCGCCGAAGAGCTGCGCGAAGGCGTCGTCGATGGCTGAGGTGTAGCTGGAGGTGGTATTGGTTTGAACGGTGCCGGTTAGGAGCGAATCGAAACGGGGAACGATACTGGCGTTGGGGTTCCCTGACGTACTGCCCGACCCATCACCGCCACCGCCTGAACCGCCGCCACTTCCCGATCCTCCTTCGCCTGAGTTCTCCTCTTCGGGAAGTGGGGTGTGAGTCAACAGCAGATTCGTGACATAGGTGGTGTGGATCCAGCCTGAACCGAGTTCGCCGAACCGCGAACTGGAACCGAGCCGCAAATGGCCTTCGCCCGAACCACTCGCACCGGGTTCGCCGCCCCCTCCAGTTCCACTCGATCCGCCGGACCCCGATCCGCCGCCACCACCGCTACCCGGATCGCCACCGTAAGTCATTGAACCTCGACCGTCGAGGCCTTCGTCGATGTCCCACTGGATCAAGACCGACATCGACGACGCGTTCCCAGTGTGGAACAGCGATGTCGAATCGGTTTTCAAGCGGTCGAGGACGATGTCGGTGTGGTCGTAGCCGCTGCCGGTGATCGTTTCGGTGATGACGCCGTCAGAGTCGATGGCGACGGTGTAGCTGTCGTTCCACGCGC
>DAOLCX010000210.1:0-5628 GCA_035327685.1 Pirellulaceae bacterium
GTGCGAGGAGTGCCCCCAGCGGCAGGAAACAGCCGGCCAAGACTCCCAACGGAATCCCGACCGCCGCTGCTAACGCGAAGCCGATGATGACGCGCCGCAACGTCACCAGGATGTTTTGAGCCAATTGGTGTTCAAACCACAGTTCTTTAAATGAGGCGAACGTCTCTGTGGGACTGGGGAGTGCCATGCGGTTGATGATGCGATCTTCGCTGCGCTCGCCGCGCGTGACGAACCACCAAATGGCAAAGCAGATAGCCACGCCCAGCACGCCCAGCATCAACGAGGCCAGGGTCCCCGTCGGACGTCGCAACACGAACCAGCCGGAACGGAGCGATCGCGGCGTTTTGATGGGGGGCAACGCACTCAAGTTCGCGTTGCCTGCCGCCTCCTGTGGAACTTCTTCTGGGTCCACGTCTGTCATTGCCGATCACATCAACCTGATTAGTCGTCCGATTCCAACGGATAGATTTTCACTTCCACGCGCCGGTTCTTGGCGTGGTTCCTGGGATCGTTCGGATCAGCCGGACGATCCCAACCCATCCCTTCGGCGCTGAATTGGTTCGGGTCCAACTGAAACTTGTTGACCAAGGCTTCCTTGACGGCCGCAGCGCGGCGACTGGACAGTTCCCTGACATCCTCCTCGCGAACTTCGCGCAGGCCTTGCTTGGATGAATCGGTATGTCCTTCAATGATGATGCGAGCCATGCCAAACTGCCCCGCCAGCTTGGCGACTTCCTCCAACACAAAATCGACGTTGGGGTCGTAAAGTTTTTCGATGTCTTTGTTGCCATCACGTACGGTCACGCGTTTGTAAAGGTCAAAGCTGTTGGGATAAAAATGGATCGTTACCGTGTTGGTCAGAATTTCTTCCGCCCCCCGGATTTCCGAAGTCGTGCGCGGCACATATTGAACGGTGTACTCATCAACCTGGTTGCGGTACTTTTCCTCGCGACCAAGCTTTTCGATGACCGAAAAGTCCATGACCTGATCAAACGGTACCTGCCGGTTAGTGATTTTTCCAATCCGCCGGTACAGGTAATAAGCCTGGTTCCAGACCCGCTCGAAATTCGTAGGATTGTTTTTGTTCATGAAGAACTGGAAGTTCTCTGCCCAATTCGTACTATGGGCGTCGGCCAACATGCTCATCGCTTCGGTTGCCGGAATGCTGTAGCCCGTGGCCATCCAATCGGCCACACGATGCTGAGCGTCATCCGATTTCAGTTCGACCATGGCGTCGAAAATCCCACGGACTAGCCCCTCGATGATGTCGGGATGTTCCGACGCGAAATCGGCGCGGGCAAACCAGACGTCGGCAATCAGCTTGTTGGCAGTCGCCGTGGTGACCAGTAATCGGTTCCCCTGGACTTTTTCCAGGTTGTAGATATCCGGCGCCCAGGTGACTGCCGCCGCGATGTCGCGTTGGGAGTTGAAAGCGGCCGCCGCTTGAAACGCATCGGCGGTGTAAACAAAATTCACTTCGGACGGCTGAACACCACCGGCGACCAGCATATTTAACCCGAAGTACTGGGATGGAGAGTTCTCAGCGAGAACCACCTTTTTGCCGCGCAAGTCCGCAATCGTGCGAATGTTGCTGCGGGCGATAATCCCGTCGCCGCCGTTGGACCAATCGACTTGTTGATACACGCGTGGCATGATCCGACTGTCCTTGGGGTTGCCTTGGGCATCGACAAAGCCATCGACGAACAGCGGCAGCATGTCCAAGGTGCACCAACCGATATGAATACTTCCGGAGACATAAGCGTCGCGCATCTGCACCGGATCGTCGATCAAAACCAATTCCACTTTAAACGTCTTTCCATCGGGTCCCTGCCAAAGCTTGCCGGCTTGAAAGCCGTCGTTGGCATACACGATAGGGGCCCAGCCAGCCCAGACGTTGATGGCAAACCGGACGGTGCGGTCTTCCATCGGCCGGTAGGCTGAAGCTCCCGTCACCGGTGGCAGTCGCTGCGATGGTTGGAATTCGTATTCTTGAACCGTCGTGATGCCGGCCGAATCATCTTGTTCAGCGCCGTCGGAAAATCCCAACTGATTCGCATCGACGACGGCGGCACCACCCCCACCTCCACCCTGGGCCTGGCCTCCCCCTTTGGGGAATAACAGATCGGCACCGCGATAGATCGCGAAGCCCAACAGACCAAAGACCACGAGCACGACAATCAAATAGAATAACGGTGTCGGTTTCCCAGCCATGATTTACCCCTCGATACGATATTGGTTTAGGTGCTATGGTACAAACGTTGTTCGTGATGCGGAATTCTTCAATTGGTGGAATGTCTGCATGATATTGTAAGCGGACAACTCGCACAACAATCGTGTGACTTCGGCATGCAGTGCGTCGTCCAGTTTGGGTTCGACCTGTTTCAACAGGGCCACCAATCGGTCTTCCTGTTGTTGCAGTTCACGCTCGTCAATCCGCCCGTCGGCAAAGGCGTCTGCAAACGTTTCAAGTTCCGCCACATATTCATCCAGCAGGGACTGGCCACTATCATCCAACCAACTTTGCTTCGCCATATTGTTTGCTCCTATGAGTTGTGAAACACCGGACGACGAAACGCTGTCCGCTTCCCGTCGCCGTTGTTTACCAGTTACTTTTCGATCATCCGTTGAATGTGCACGGCCTGTTGCTGAAGACCGGCCCGTCCGTCGGGTTGCTCCAACACTTCCCGCCAACGACTCGTTAAGAACCGCCGATCGGTGCATTCCAAAACCGCGTTGATTTCCTGTAGTTCTTTGACCAGTCCTTGAGCGGACGGGATAAACGTATCCAAAGCTGTTTCGAGATCCGCGCGTTCCAGGACGTTGCGACCCGCAGCCATCATTTCCCGATTGGCACCCAACACAATGCTTTCGATGTCAGCACCGCTCAAGTTGCGATCAGGTGACACGGCGGGAATAGCGTCGGGGCCCAAAGGGACGCGGTTTTTGCCCGCCATCGCCCGAAACATGGCCGTGATTTCTTCTGATTCTTGAGGATAAAACAGCGGAATGTGGACTTCGGCGCGGCCTTGCCGCTTGAGATCAATCGGCAGCAACTCGGGCCGACTGGTCAACAACATCCAGATGATTTTGCCTCGGTAGCGAGTGTTTCCCATTTGGGTGGCGATCATGGAGAAAACGCGATTGCTGGTGCCTGAGTCGCCACTCTGTTCGCGGTTGCCGAGTGCGGCGTCGGCCTCGTCAATGATCACCACGACTGGCCCCAACGAGCGCAATACCGTCAACACTTTTTCCAGATTGCCTTCCGTTTCGCCAACGTACTTGGAGCGGAAATTACGCAATTCCAAACAAGGAATCCCAATCGACCCTGCATAGCACTCCGCGAGAAAAGTCTTGCCAGTACCGACAGGCCCACAAATCAAATAACCCATCGGGGCCATGTGGAGCAAACCTTGCGCGATCCATTCGGCATCTTGGCGCAAACGAGCCTTGGCGGCTTCATGTCCGACGACCCTGTCCAATTCATGCGCGGGTTCAACAAACGTAACCAAGTCGGAACATTGACGCTCGATCAAGGTTTTTTTCAGAGCGCGAAATCGCTGCACATCCCAGGCCTGGTCGCCGCCACTGGCTCGAGATAAGGCCACATTCAAGTTGACCAGGTTGAGTCCGTTGGCCATTCTGGCAATCAACTCCGCCGGTGCGACCTGGGAATCATTGGAATCGGGTTGACTGTTGGCCGAGTTGGCGTCATTGCCGGGGGCGTCGCGATGGGCCCGGTCCAGATGGCGCTGTGCGAAAGCCCTCCGCACTGATTCGTTGGGCAACGACACTTCGACAGTCGCAACGTGGGGGCTTTGTACCAACCGGGCATTGATTTCACTGACCGCTTCGGCCACCAGCACCAAAGCCATATTCGTCCGCTTGATATAGGGATTTTGGGCCCAACCTAAAAAGCGAACCAGTCTGGATGCCGGTCCGCGAGCCATCATCGCATGGTCGCCAGAAGGGACCAGGTACTGGGCATAGGGGAAAATAAAGGCGATCCGTCGTCGTTTGGCGGCATCCTCTTCGACCAGGTTGCGCTGGATGATACGATCCACGACGTCCAGGACCTGTTCGGGATCACGCGGCCAGTTTGTCGGTGGACCTAGAATTCCCGAAACAGCCTGCATCATCGCCTGGTGTCGTTTGGCATCACCGCCTGCGATGACTTGCAAACCTCGGCCCAAATCGAAGGACAACACCAAGTCCCAGGAACCGAACACCTGTTGCGACAAAAAATCCGCCAGATCGACGAACTGGCCGTCCCAAGCGCTGGCCTGAGGACAATAGACCAGGTCATTGACGTTGCCATTCAGGACGTACAGACAAGTGCTCTTGGCAAAAAACAAATCGGCTAATTCACGAGCCCAGTCGGGATACCAACTGGGGATGTCGGCCACAGAAGCAATACCTGTTTTCGAAGGCGCTCCTGGTGCTAGTGGATTTTCGCCAAGCATCGAATCAGGCATTTTCACTGAGTTTCAACTTCTTTGGTGGCCGCACCCAGTTCTTTGACTTCGTGGTCGAGTGCCGCCGCCTGCGGCGTGACCAATCCCAGTTCAATTTCAAAGCCGCGCAGCGCGTCTTCTGCCATCGAGCGTTCCATGTTTTCAACACGTTCGATGTCCTCCATGCCTTGCCCCGACAGGTCGGCCGCCACGCGCGCCTTGGCGCGGTTCAAAGAAATCTTGTCGTGAATCACGGCTTCGATCTGGCCAAAATCCGTCGTGACATCGAACTCGAAAGACTTGGCCAATTCGGCCATTTCGGCTTCGGCGCGGCTCATTTTCAGTTCCGCATCGTATTTGTGAATCTTTTCGCGAACCTGCGCGAGTTTGCCGGTGGCATGTTTGATTTTTCGCACGTTGTTTTCGTAGGCCTTTTCGTGCATGGTTAATTGTTCACGGTTGGAGGCCAACTCTGTTTTTGCGCGTTGCAATTGGACGGCGAACTTGCCGGCCGTTTCGCGATCGCCGGCTTGCAGGTAGGCTTTGACTTGAGCTTCCAACTCTTTGATTTGCCGTTCTTCGTGGCGGACCTGCGTCGTCACGCGCTCGACCAGGGCGCGGTATTGTTCCAAGCCTTGACGGCCGGACTTCATTTCTTCGACGGCCTTGTCGTATTCGTATTGCATTTGGGCGATGGGGTCGGAAGTCCAAAACCAGTTGGCGATTTTGTTCATTTTGGCCCGCAAGGCGCGCCACATCTTCTTAAAGATCATGATTTCCTTCCTCTCTTTGAAAATGGCCGATGTGCTGGCGGCGGGACCAGCCCCACGGACCGTTTGGACTTGCACACCAGGACGTTCTCGAATCGCGCTTTATCATACCCGATAATTTCCACGGAATGTACGGGGCGAAGCCGACTTGACTTGGCCATGGTGGCGCGCCAGGAGGGCTAAATTTCGACGTTCCCTACGTGTCGCGTTTCCCAAAACTGCTGTTCCTTCCGCCGCGCCCGATTTGGTAGGCTAATCGTCAAATTGTTCAAGGATGACGCTGCCCCAATCAGCCGACTGTCGCCGGAAAAAGCGTACATGGGATTCGTTACAAACCGAAAAATCTTGAGGGGATCCCAGACGGCAAATCGCGTCAAGGGCGTTTGCGTCGCGACGTTGCTGGTTAT
>DAOLCX010000211.1:0-5615 GCA_035327685.1 Pirellulaceae bacterium
CCTTGATCCAGTTGCTATCCCTGGCGGGGTTTGTGGCGGTCGTGACGTTGCTGGCGGCATTGACCCAGTCATGGTACTCGGTCAATCCCAATGTCTGTTGGGTCATCTTGAGTTTAACGTTGACCATGCCCGGGATTCTGCTGTGGGAGTTTGTGCGCCGTCAGGCCTTTGCGATGATGGAGATGCGCTCGGCGGCGGTGCTCGATGGCTGTCTGGCTGTGCTGCAATTGACCGGTCTGTTGGCATTGGGATTCCTCGGTCAATTGACCGTCGCGCGGGCTTTGTTCCTGATCGCCATCAGTTCGACATGTGTCGGCGTCGTGCGATTGCTACAACAGCGCTCCCGCTTTCAGTATTCTTGCCGTTTGGCAGGTTTGGATATCAGAAAGAATTGGCGATTTGGGCGTTGGTTTTTTGCGGGCCAGATTGTGGGTCTGGCGCAGGCCTACGCGGTTCCTTGGATACTGACCTTGGCCTACGGAGCCGAACAGACAGGCATCCTAATGGCTTGCCAGACGTTGGTGTTGCTTTCCAATCCCATGCTGTTGGGCTTGGCAAATTGGCTGGGGCCGGCCTCGGTGCGGACCTACGTATCCGATGGCTTGGCAGGGCTGAATCGGTTATTGATCAAGGTATCTCTGTTATCCCATGGGTGTATGGTGGCGTTTGCCATCATGTTGTATTTCCTGGGTGAATGGATCTTGGTGTTGACCTTTGGCTCTGGTTATGCCGGCTACGGCCATCTGGTGGCCATCACTGGGATTACGGCCTTGGGTTTCAGCATGACGGTTTCAGGCAGCAGCGGTCTGGCCGCCATTCAACGTCCCCGCTTGATCATGTACGGCACGCTCGTTGGTTCCATAGTATCCGTTGCGACCTTGCCCTCGTTGGTTCACCACTGGGGCTTGACCGGCGCGGCCTGGGCTTTGGCGGCGGGTAGTTTGACAACGGGCCTGATTCAAGTTTTGGGATACGTTTTCATATCCAAAGCCATTTCGGGTAGGGCAAGTCTCGCAGATGTGAGGGGTAACTAACAATGAAAGTAGTCCTGTTTTGTGGCGGCTTTGGCATGCGACTCAGAGAGTACTCCGAGGCCATACCTAAGCCCTTGGTGAATGTGGGCCATCGTCCGATTTTGTGGCATATCATGAAATACTATGCCCATTTTGGCCACCACGACTTCATCCTGTGTCTAGGCTGGAAAAGCGAGGCGATCAAGGAGTATTTTCTCAACTACAATGAGTGTTTGTCCAATGATTTTGTGATGTCCAAAGGCGGTAGCTCGGTTGTGTTGCTCAATAGCGACATCCAGAATTGGAGCATTACTTTTGTCGATACCGGGATGCGATCCAATATTGGTGAGCGCCTGAAGGCGGTTGAACCTCACCTGGCCGGTGAGAAAACGTTTCTGGCCAACTATACAGACGGGCTGAGCGACTTGCACCTGCCCACGTTAATTGACTTCCATCTGCGGAACGAAGCGATTGCCACATTGATGACCGTTCGCCCCACACAAACCTGTCATTGCGTGACAGCACAAGAGAATGGGCGAGTGACGAACATCAGAGCCATTGCTGAAACCAATACTCAAATTAATGCCGGATTTTTTGTCCTGGATCAACAGATTTTTTCTTATCTGCACGAAGGGGAGGAATTGATCCTGGAGCCCTTTGATCGTTTGATTGAAAAAGGCAAACTGTTCACGATGCCGCACGACGGGTTCTTTGGCTGCATGGATACTTACAAAGAGAAACAAATGCTTGATGATATGCATGCTGAGGGCAGTACGCCTTGGGAATTGTGGCGAACCAACGGTGCACACCATCGTGCACATTCGCCGGTGAACAACCATCAGGTCACGCGGCGTTGATGATCGACGAAAACCATAGTTGACCAGGTTCCTCCATGCCGTGTGCCGGACGAACGAGTTGACCGAGATGAGACATTACCGTTTCTGACAAGTCTGCTGTGCTTCCATTATCATTATCCTCGCTTGAACACGTGCTGTGCCTGGGCGCACACCCCGATGACATTGAAATCGGCTGTGGCGGCACTCTGTTGGCACTGTTGGCGGCCAACCCGAAACTGAAAATGGATTGGGTCGTGATGTCGGCCAATGAAACCAGAGCCCGCGAGGCAGCCCAGAGTTTTGCGGCCTGGTGTCCCTATCCGACGCAATCCAGATTGGTGCTTCACCATTTCAAGGATTCGTTTTTTCCTTGGCAGGGTCAGGAAATCAAGGAAACGCTTCACCACTGGGCCCAGGAGTCCCGCCCCGATTTGATTTTGACGACCCGCCGCCATGACTTGCACCAGGACCATCGCTTGCTGGGAGAATTGACCTGGAATGCGTTTCGAGATCATTTGATTTGGGAATATGAGATTCCCAAATACGATGGAGATTTGGGAAGGCCCAATGTGTTTTTCCCGTTGCCTGAAACGGTCGCACGGGCCAAGGTCAAGTTATTGATGTCCAACTTTGAGTCTCAGCATTCCAAAGGCTGGTACCGCCCGGAAACGTTTGAGTCCTTGATGCGAATCCGCGCGATCGAATGCAACGCACCGGAAGGCTATGCCGAAGCGTTCTATGCCGACAAAATCTGTGTGCAATGTGGTTCGTGATGTTCGCGACTGCTGTTTCAGAGCAAACTCACCAGGTTCTGGCCCGTGTGCGAGTCGGCAGTTGGTGTCAACCGCTACCGATCATCGATTTGTTCTATGGTAACCGTTCACAAAATGTGGGGTGGGTGGAGCAAGTCGTTCGACAAAACACGTTAGCTTGGACGAATCGATCTGCGACACTCACAAGGTTTCGATCTACAACACGACGACTTGCGGAACGCACCAGAACCAAGTTTGGCCATGAATACCGTAAACAGTTTCACTTTTTGATTGAGATAAGTGCCTTGCAGGACAGGCAACCAGTCGAGGGGCTACATGATGAGCCTGAAATTCACACTTGAGAAATTGCGACAGCAACCTGGGCGCATGACCAAACGCATCCGCGAACAGGGTTTGTGGACGTTTTTGCGGTGGAGCGTGTACCAACTGCAGTTCCGCCGCCGAGAACGCAGACTCGGGATCAATACGCTGGAACACGCCTACGGGATCAATGTCTGGGGCAAAGATGGCGGGCAATACTACGATCCGATCGACTACCAATGCCTGGATATCATACTTCAGTACTTGAATCCCGATCCAGGTCAGGACGTTTTTCTGGACTACGGCTGTGGACTGGGACGTCCGATCATTGCCGCAGCCCACCTTCCCTTTAAGCGAGTGATCGGCATCGAGAACAATGAACTCTGCCTCGAGCTTTGCCGCAAACATGTGGCCAGCGCCGAGCGCAAGGGAAAATTTCTCTGCCCGGTGGAGGTCATCGACGCCGACGCGGGAACTTACGACTTGCCCGATGATGTTACCAAGATTCTGATGTACAATCCGTTCGTTGAGCAGAGCTTGATGGATCGCGTGCTAGCGCGCATCGAGCTGTCGTTGCGGCGACGACCGCGAGAAATCGATCTCGTGTACGCGCCTCTTCACAAATACTCGGATTTCCTTGATCGTTGTGAGTTCCTGACATGTGTAACGAACCTGCCCACGGGTTTTTGGGACCATGTCGTCGTCAAAGCGTTTAAAGCAGTGTAACCGTTCCCGGTATTGATGGCGAAATCTGGTTCTGGTGCGTTCCGCAGGCCGTCTTGTTGTGAATCGAATCCCTGGTCGGCGCGGCGCATCAGGCTCGCGCGCGGTTGCGTCTGTTCCAACAGCAGGCAGTCATCGAGTGACGAGGCCGTCAAGAAGTTGTTCATCTTCTCATCCCGATCGATCGCCCGCGATGATCGCGACACGACCTCTACGACCAGGACGGGGAGCTGTTGAAAGTCGACCTGATCAACGACTACATGACTCAGGCATTACCTAAAGGGAACGCGCCGTTTGATGCAAAGCTGGCCAGGTGCTGTAACGCCTTGAGGTGGGAACTCTTCGGGGAATCCCTGCAACAGACTTTTCAGGCCGAAACGCCCAGAACTATCGGAGAAAACGCCAAGGCGCTTGGGTGATCGCCAAATGGCGCACCAAAACCCGATTCGAATCAAGCTCTTCCATACACCGGGAGATACATTGATGGAGGTGTTGAAACGTTCGAGGCCCCCACAAGACGCTGCATTACACAAAGTCAATTGGACTGCGGCGAGTTCCTTTACCAACTTGTCAGTGCGATGTTGGCTGTCAAGGGCAAAGGCCCACTCGAATCGCTGATGAGCATCGGTGGCTGATGGTCGTCCAAGTCTTGGCCATGAATACTATTGCGTTGTATTCGATTCCCTAATCCTTCGATATTGTGAGGAACAGGTGTTGGGGTTGTATGATCCGTCAAGGATCGCAACCCGGTGCGTCATACGCGCGTCTCACTTCGCTTTCGTGTAATGGATTTCCATCACCCGAAATTCCTCGCCGTCGGGGCCGGGCATATACATGGTAAACAAGCGGCTGCCATCAGAATTTTCCGCAGTTGTCATTTTCATGCGCATTTCAGAGCCCGTCTCGTCTTTTCCTGTCCCAATTTGGGTGAGAGTCTTGGTCCTTTCGTCCCAGGTCCCTTCCGTCGACATGGCGTAGGGGCTCATCGAGTCCACCCATGTACCCACGTATTTTTTGGTGTCCGGGTTGTAGCCGAGTTGGCTGCTTCCTTCGAACTCCATGCCCATCATGTCTCCCTTGAAATGACTGATCAGCCACATGCTGCCGAGCATGACGTTCGTTTCCGTCCCCTTGGAAACTTGTGGATCACCGCTCGGGTCGCCATACATTCGAATTTCCGCGTTCCAGGTTCCCACATGCCCTTTGAAACGCTCCATGGCATCGGAACCATCCTGTGCCCAACTCGCAGCAGAGAACAACCAGGCAACGACAACCGCACATCCCAACATTTGAAACTTCATGACAAAACCCCTCAAGTATTTCATATTTGGCAGGCGAGTCGCGCCCGCTTTAGTTCAATTGACGGTTTAGATTATCCTTGGTTGAATGACTTCATGCAACCCACAGCGGCGACCTTCGTCAAAGCAATTCAACTTTTCCAGTACTCTCCGTCTTTTGCATTGAGCACCAATTCAGTTTGGGAGAGTCTGCGCAACACGAAAATGCTTCGACTATTCACGACAGATACGAATCACCTGTTTATCGGATTTCTGGAATCGGCGCGCGGCATGGACCGGCCTTCGCGATTGAAGCCCGCGGTCTTGACCGCTCCACATTGGTCTCCCTCTCGCCGTTCACTTGTATCCTGCGCTCATCGGGGCACACACGCGCGATATGCTAGAATAGGACGACCCATTGTAAGGAGAATCCCATGCGTTTCATTTTGTTGTGCTTCGTGTGGCCTGTCGTGTCGGTGGCGTCGTTGGCAGGAGCGGATGATTTGGAGGTTGTCGCCGGTGTCGAGGCCCAACCGCTGAAGGCGCAGGCCAAACGAATCGAACAGGTTTTGCAATTCCTGGGCGAGCCACTTGACGCAACGCGCCAGGCCGAACTCGATGCGGCCTGCCACGAAACCGATGACGCGGCGGCCACGCTGAAGATCCAACGGATCCTCGATCCGCTGTGCATTG
>DAOLCX010000212.1:0-5611 GCA_035327685.1 Pirellulaceae bacterium
ACGGCCAGGGGCCACCCATCTCCTGGGATGCAGGCAGGGGAAAACATTTACTCTGGAAAGTGGAACTACCGGGCTTAGGAAATTCATGCCCTGTGATCTGGCAGGATCGCCTGTTTGTTACGACAGCCACCAGCGATAATGCCAACCGGGATGTGCGCATTGGTCTCTACGGCAATGTCGATTCCGTTGAGGACGATAGCGAATACGAGTTTGCTGTCATCTGTCTAAACAAGCATACGGGTGAACTGGTCTGGCGACGCACGGTGCACACAGGCAGGCCAGCAGTCAAACGGCATTCCAAGTCGTCCCATGCCAACCCCACCGTCGCGACCGACGGCAAGTTTGTCATTTCTTTCTTTGGCTCAGAGGGACTTTACTGCCATGACTTCGATGGAAATCTAGTTTGGCAAAAACATCTTGGATTCTTGGATAGCGGTTGGTTCTTGGATCCTGGTTATCAATGGGGTTTTGGAAGTTCACCAACGATTTTCGAGGACCGAGTGATCGTCCAGTGTGATATTCAGCAGGAGTCCTTTGTGGCTGCATTCAGTCTATCCACTGGGGAGGAGTTATGGCGAACTGTCCGAGACGAGATCCCCTCCTGGCCGTCCCCCGTTGTCCACCGATTTGGGGACATGCCGATGTTGATCACACATGGCACTCGTGCGGCGCGGGGTTATGACGTACGCGACGGAACATTGCTGTGGTCAGTAAGTGGTCACTCTGAGATTGTCGTACCGACACCATTTGTGGCACACAACTTGATTTATTTGGCTAGCGGCTACGCCCCCGTTCAGCCGATTGTGGCTTTGCGGCCCGAAGCGCGTGGCGACATCGACTTATCTGCCCAAACCGATGCGAATGACGGAACTCGCGCTCTCGCATCGCCTTTGGCCTGGAGCACCATGCGAGGCGGGCCGTATATGCCAACTCCGCTGGTTTACGGCGATTTTCTGTACGTCTGCTCGAACAATGGGATTCTTACTTGTTATGACGCGTTGACTGGTGATCCGATTTACAAGGAGCGAATCAAAGTTGGTGGTACCGCCGCCAGTTTCACAGCATCACTTGTGGCGGCAGATGGCCACGTGTATGCTGCTGCCGAAGACGGCCGGGTCGCCGTGATCCGCGCCGGCAGGCGTTATCAGTTGGTGTCGGTCAATCCCTGTGGAGAGAGCGTTTTGGCGACACCGGCAATTTCCGAAGGCGTGTTCTATTTGCGAACGATTCACGGCCTGATGGCGTTCGCAGAACCGACGGAACAATCAAGTGTGCCGGGTGGAACGTCACGGCAATAAGGCTCGTGGAGCAATTCTTGCTGGATAAGGAATTTAGGATCACATGAAGACGGCATTGGTGACGGGAGCAAACGGATTTCTCGGTCGCGCGTTATGCCGCCTATTGTTAGAGCGCGGCTATCGCGTTCAAGGGACTGTGCGCACGCATGATGAGTTCTTGGCCCGCCAAGGGGTCGCGTTGTTTGTGGGAGATCTGCGAGGAGATGACATTTGGCGTACGGCGGTCCCAGGTTGTAATGTCGTGTTTCATCTGGCTGCCGTCTCAGGAATCTGGGGGACGTGGAAGCATTTTCACTCTTCCAACACGATTGCCACTCGACTTGCCGTTCAGGCCTGTATCGCGCACCGCGTTCCAAAACTCGTTTACACCAGCAGCCCTAGCGTGACGTTTACGGGCGAGCACCAAATCAATGTCGATGAATCGGCGCCCTATCCCCAGCGGTGGCTTTGTCATTATGCTCACTCCAAGGCTCTGGCTGAGCAACATGTCCTCGAAAGCAACGATCCAGCCGTGTTGATGACTTGCGCCTTGCGGCCGCACCTCGTGTGGGGGCCGGGTGATCGGCACTTGGTTCCGCGCTTATTGGAACGGGCAGCTCGTCGGCAATTGCTGCGAGTCGGAGACGGCACCAACCAAATTGACACGATCTATGTGGACAATGCGGCAGAAGCACACATACTGGCTGCGGAAGCGCTTACTCCTGGTTCGCCGGTCTGTGGCCAGTCGTACTTCTTATCCCAAGGTGATCCGGTCAACTGTTGGGGCTGGATCAACGAAATCTTGCAATGGGCTGGGATGCCGCGCGTGAAAAAGTCGATCTCGTTCGCCTGGGCCTGGCGACTGGGGCAGGCTTTGGAAATTTACCACGAAATGTTCAACATTCAGCGCGAACCTCGGATGACGCGGTTTCTGGCCGCTCAATTGGCCAAGTCGCACTATTTTGACATTTCGCGCGCTCGGCGCGATTTCGGATTTACCCCTCGCGTCACGATGGAGGAAGGCATGAAACGGCTGGAAGGCCATTTAAAAACGTCATCGTGAGAGAGCGCCAGTCACTTGACGAGGCGCCGCCAAACGAGCCAGGTCGATCAGCCAATCTTCGACAGCATTTGCGGCGCCCACGTTTGTTGGAATCTGCCGCTGAAACTCGATCGTACGATCGATGCAATCAACCAATGCGGCCCACGGTCGTTGCCAAAGGCCGGCCGCTTGGGTGACCGCCTGGGTCAACTGTTGGTCGCGCGGGTGGTTGAACAATTTGCTCCAATGGTCCAGTAAAGCCCGATAAAACAACAGTGACACGTCAGCCGCAAACAGCAATCGATCTCGCCGCGACCCGGCTTCCTTTCCATCCACTTCCGAATAACCGATCACGCATTTACCGCCGCCGTCGGCCCACGGGTCAAGTGTCGCCAACCGCTGCAACCACTCTTTTCGGAAATCGTAGGAAACCGAGTCGGTCAAAAGCAACGCCTGGGCGACACTCCCTTGGCAGATCGCCGCCAACTCTGACTTCTCCACAGGCGACTCCAAGTCAGGCAGTCGCGACAGGACGGCTACGACCTCATCCTCCGACAGAGGCGGAAAATTGACCGTTTGACAGCGCGATTGAATCGTCCGCACCTGGCGTTCGCGAGTAGTTCCGATCAAAATAATCATCGCGCGCGGGGGCGGTTCCTCAAGGGTCTTCAACAACGCATTGGCGCTCTCATCATTAAACAGGTCCGCATCGTTCAGAATCGCGATTTTCCGCGTAGCCACCAGCGGTTTCAAGTAAATGTCATGGCACAATCCGGTTCGCAAACGTTCCTCATCCTCGCCCACAATCAGGTCGATCGAAAAGACGCTTTTGTCCTCGCGTTTGGACACGAGCAACAAGTCTGGATGGGATCCCGCTTCAGCAAGGCGGCAGGATTGACATTGACCACAGGCGTCAAATGCTTCGGCAGTGACTTGTTCGCAAAACAAGGTCTTCGCCAATTGCCTTGCGAAAGTATGTTTGCCGACGCCGCGCGGACCGACAAACAGATAGGCGCTCCCCAAACGATCGCGCTGAAAGCCCCGACGAAACCGCTCCACCACGTGCCGGTGGCCTATCACCCCAGACCAACTCATGTCCGCGCACACCCCTCGACGCGCTTCACAGCTTCGCGTATTTGATTCTGGATGTCCGCTATGGACTGCGTGGCATCAATAATGGCGACTTGGGACGGCCAGCGTTCTGCTTCGGATAAAAATCCCTGCCGCACGCACTCGAAAAAAGCGATGCCGCGCGACTCCATTCGGTCTGGCGAAGTGGTCAACCGCCTCAATGCCTCTTGGGCCGGCAGATCGAACAACAGCGTGAGATGAGGAAGTAGTTCGCCAGTCGCAGCCAAATTGACTTGCCAGATTTTGTCCACGGGCACGCCTCCCGCATATCCTTGATACACGACCGTCGAAAAAATATAGCGATCACAGAGCACTATGCTTCCACGTTCCAACGCTGGTCGAATCACTTCCTCCACTAATTGAGCCCTGGCTGCTGTAAACATGAGCATTTCACTGACGGGTGCAATCGCGGGGCCACCTGGCGTTAATAACAACCGCCTGAGCTCCAGCCCCAAAACCGTGCTCCCGGGGTCAAAACAAACGTCCACCGCTCGCCCTTGTTCTGACAACCAGGCTCGAGTCAATCCAATCTGTGTCGATTTGCCAGCCCCATCAATTCCGTCAAATACAATAAACATAAGCTTCTGGTTGCCATTTGCCACCTTCCGTAACCGTTCACGGGCTCTGGTGGATAAGTGCGATTGTAGAACAATTTTCCTCAATGGTTCATCTTTGAACGGTGGCAAACCCACACTGGGTTTTGAACCATTGAGGACAATTGTTCTACCATGTCGTGAACGGTTGCCCAACTTCGGTCGTTTCAGCCTTCCGATTGTAAGCCCTGGGTCCCCAAGCAAGCAAGAATCGAAGCCTCGTTTTGTGTTCCGTGGCACATCACCCATGCCTGGTTGTGGTGGCATGGACTGTTGACCAGGACGTTTTGGTGTCGGGTCAACTTTGGAGGCCCTGGCTGGGCAAATGCGGTCTGGCGCGATACAACTTTTTAACAATTTATTGGGAGAGAGGGATACGATATGATCAAATTCGGCATGAACCTGCTGCTCTGGACGGGAGAATTGAATGAGTCAATTTTGCCCGTGTGCGATATGTTGAAGCGAATGGGATACGATGGTGTCGAGGTCCCGATGTTCAATTACGATTTGGACTACGCGGCTTGGGGACAGAGACTGGACAACGCTGGGCTGGCCAGAACGGCGGTTACGATTCGCACGGGCGCCGACAATCCGATTAGCGCAGACCCCGCCATCCGCCGTTCCGCCTGGGCAGCCAACCGTCAAGCGGTCGATTGCTGCCAGGCTTTGGGGGCGACACACCTGGTCGGCCCTTTTCATTCCGCCTTGGGCGAGTTTTCCGGGCGAGGCCCAACCGCCCAAGAATGGGAATGGGGAGTCGAAGCCATGCGCGATATGGCCCAGTATGCGAATTCCGCTGGCATCACAATCGCCATTGAACCTTTGAACCGTTTTGAAACGTATCTCCTCAACACGCCCGCAGATGGGGCCAGGTTTGCTCGCGAAGTCAACCATCCAGCGTGCCGAATTATGTACGACACGTTCCATGCCCACATTGAAGAAAAAGATGTCGGCCAGGCGATACGACAGGGAGGCGAGATGATCGCCCATGTTCATATCTCCGAGAATGATCGAAGCACACCAGGAGCGGGAGCCGTTCGCTGGAGTGAAACGTTCGAGGCTCTTCGCGACATCCGCTACAACGGATGGCTGATGGTCGAAGCGTTTGGACTGGCACTTCCGGAAATCGCGGCTGCCACCAAGATTTGGCGGCGGATGTTCGACAGCGAAGAACAATTGGCCCGCGATGCACTGGACTTCATGCGCCGCCATATCGGCTAAGAGACCATACGACATCGGCTAACGATGACGCAAGTTGCCAGATTCGTCGTACCGAACCAGCCCGAAGTACACAAACGAGAAGACGCTTATCGGGTAAGTGACCCAGAAAATCGGGCTGACCACAAATGCCAACAGCGTTCCCACCGCGCAAACTGCCAGCCACACCCACCAGGTTTCACGGAAAAGTCCAGCAAATCGTTTCATTCTGTTATTGAACGACCTGCGGTGTATTCTGTCCAGCCCAGGCACCGTCGCTCGGATCGGTTTGCCATGCCGTTGCGGTGCACCCGGTCCTTTGTTGATATCGATCGCAAACGCGGGTGATCGCCGCCTGCCATCGTGAATTT
>DAOLCX010000213.1:0-5610 GCA_035327685.1 Pirellulaceae bacterium
AGGGGTCGGGTGTGTTATTCAGGTCAGGCAAGTGCCGTCTGTGGGGCCAAGTCCTGCTCTGGACCTGAAAAAGACTCCCGACCCCCTGGGCGGTGCATTCAGTTCCAGGTTGCGATTAAGATGGACATCCACTCAGCCCAGGTTGTGGGTGGGGAGGAATTCGGAACAATAGCGAGGATGGAGGTGAAATATCGAAAACGAGCACTGGGGATTGTGTTCCTGACAGTGTTCATTGATTTGATCGGGTTTGGAATTGTCCTGCCTTTGCTGCCGCTGTACGCGGAACAATTTGCCATGGACTCGTCAGGCTGGCTGATTGGGGCGTTGATGGCCAGCTTTTCGTTGATGCAGTTTCTGTTTGCGCCGTTGTGGGGGCGTGCTTCGGATCGCTGGGGCCGACGTCCCATCATCATGTTGGGGCTGTTTGGTTCGGTCGTATTTTATACCTGGTTTGCCGTCGCCTCCATGATTGGAAGTTTGGCGGGCCTGTTCATTGCCCGAATCGGGGCGGGTATTGCAGGGGCGACGATTCCGACGGCGCAGGCCTATATCGCAGACACTACGACGCTTGAGAATCGAACTCGAGGCATGGCGTTGATCGGTATGGCCTTTGGATTGGGCTTCACGATCGGCCCGGTTTTCGCGCTGGCCGCGGTTCCAGGCGATGCCTCTCGGGCCTTAGGTGGTGGGCCGGGGTTCTTGGCGGCAGCGTTGTCGGCAGTGGCGTTGGGATTGGCCTACTTCTATTTGCCCGAGTCCAATGTACAGCGCGGGCAAACCAGTGACAGACAGACCTGGTGGCAGAGTCGCACGTGGTTGAATGTCCTCCAAAACCACGCGCTGGTCTGGCTGCTGCTGGCGTTTTTCCTGTGTATTTTTTCCTTCGCGATGTTTGAAACCAGCTTTAGTCTGTTGCTGAAAGGCTCGCGCGACTTTGCCGAGGCTCCCTATTCGTTCACGTTTCGTCAATTGTGCGTTACGTACGCAGCCATTGGATTGTTGGCGGCCACGGTTCAGGGACTGGTGGTGCGTCCTCTTTCAAAAAGGATTTCAAATCGAACCTTGGGCATCGGCGGAGCGATGATTGAAGTCGGTGGATTCGTGGGAATCGCTGCAGCGATTCAGGCGGCCTCGCTCTCCGGGTTGTTTGTCGCCGTCGTCGTCATTGTGTTTGGGTCAGCCGGTTTGCAATCCAGTCTGTATTCACTGGTTTCCCGGTGGAGCGATCCGCGTCAACAAGGATCGTCTTTGGGAGTCAGTCAGAGTGTGAGTGCGATGGCGCGAATTCTGGGCGCTGCGCTCAGTATTCCGCTGATCAAGTGGTTTATTTTGTTTCCTTATCTACTGGCAGCGACCTTGATGATTGCTGCGGCTGGGCTAATATGGCTGGCTTGTCGCCGCGGGCGAGATTTTGGTCAAGCACCTATAGGAGAATAACACAGCGTGGGCACGGAAGTTGAATACCAACCGATCCAGCGCGCTCTCATATCCGTCAGTGATAAGGAGGGGGTCGCAGAGCTGGCGCGTCAACTCGCCGCACAGCGAGTCGAAATTTATAGCACGGGAGGCACGGCGCGGCATTTGGCCTCGGAGGGCCTGGTGGTCAAGGATGTCGCCAATTACACCGAGTTTCCCGAGATGCTGGACGGCCGTGTGAAGACTCTGCATCCCAAGATATTTGCCGGGATTCTCGGCCGGTTGGATCACGCCGAAGATCAGGCTACCTTTCGCCGATTCGGCATCTTGGCGTTCGGTTTGGTGGTCGTCAATTTGTATCCTTTCGAAAAAACGACTCAAGCGAGCCAGGTCACGGATGAGGAAGCGATTGAACAAATCGACATCGGCGGTCCAAGCTTGATACGGGCAGCAGCCAAGAACCATGCCTATGTGACGGTCTTGACGCGTCCCGACCAGTATGCGTCGTTTGTGAAGGAATGGCTGGAACATGGCGGCACGTCGGCGAGTTTTCGCCGCCACTGTATGGTCGGGGCCTTTGAGCATACAGCTCGGTACGATCGCGCGATTTCTGAGTATTTCCGATCGGCCGGGCCAGAGAATGGGGTACACGCAGAACTAACCGGCGAACAGGGTTTTCCCGCGGAGTTGAAGTTGAACCTTCGGCTTCGCGAGGTTTTGCGATACGGCGAGAACAGCCACCAGCGCGGCGCGCTGTACGGTTGGCCGGGAGAAAACACCGGGACGCTCGTCGGAGCTATCCAACACCACGGCAAACCATTGTCTTACAACAATCTTCTGGATTTGGATGCAGGGTGGCAGTTGGTGGCCAGTCAATCGGAGGCGGCTTGCGTTGTCATCAAACACAACAATCCCTGCGGCGCGGCGCTCGGTACAGATGTCCGCGACGCTTGTCGCCAGGCGTTCGAGGGGGATTCGCTCAGCGCTTTTGGAGGTGTCACCGCGATGAATCGTGTCCTGGACCTGGCGACTGCCGAATGGTTGTGCGAGAACCGGGACTTGTTTGTAGAAGCCATCGCGGCGCGCGGATTTGAAGATCGCGCGCTGGAGTTGTTGACGACGCAGGCCAAATGGCGGACGAATGTTCGCTTGTTGACGATCGGCGGCGAGCGTACCGATACCCATCCGTGGGAGTTGAGGTCCATTGCCGGCGGGTTGCTGGTTCAGGATGCCGACTTCGCGGTGGATTCCCGCCAGGAGTGGCGGCCCGTGACTCCCGTTCCGATCGATGAGTTGATGTGGCGAGACCTGGAATTTGCCTGGTCGGTGGTGCGGATAGTCAAATCGAATGCGATCGTAGTCGTGCGAGACGGAGTCGTGGTCGGTGTGGGTGCTGGTCAGATGAGCCGAGTGGATGCGGTTCGCATTGCTTTGGAGAAAGCAGGCGAGCGGTCTCGAGGGGCGGCGTTGGCTTCGGATGCGTTTTTCCCGTTTGCCGATTCAATTGAATTGGCGGCCGCGGCGGGGATTCGATCCGTAGTTCAGCCCGGCGGTGCCAAACGCGACGAAGAAGTCATCCAAGCAGCGGCTGCGGCAGGGATCGCCATGTGTGTCACAGGTGTTCGACATTTCCGGCATTGACTCGAACTTGAAATCTTACTCCGTCGTCGATACCCCCAGTTACTATCGCTCGCTCTTTCGCCTCGCCTTGCCGGCTCTGGCCGAAGAGACTTTGCTGTTGCTGGTGTCCTGGACTGATTGGTGGCTGGCCGGTCGTTATCTGGCAAACGATGACACCAAGGCGGCGATGGGGTTGATGAGCTACTTGATGTGGCTGATACCCTGCGCGTTCGCATTCATCTCCATCGGGGCGTTGGCCCTCATTGCCCGATTTGTTGGTGCACGCGACTGGATTCAGGCGCGGCGAATCGCCAATCAGGCTGTCGGGTTGGGTTTGATTACCGCAGTGATCATGACGGTAGCCATGATCTGGTTGAGTCGTCCGTTGGTGGAGGCTATGCAATTGCGCGATCTGGCGGCGCAATTGGCGGGGGATTACTTGTTGATCATCGTGTGGGTGGTTCCCTTAATCATGTTTGAACAAGTGGGTGCGGCGTGTTTACGAGGTGCGGGGGACACCGTGACCGGCTTTGCTGCCAAGTCGATCGTAGTGGTTGTCAATTTGATCGTGAGCATCGTGTTAGTCACAGGATGGGGTTGGTTTCCACAATTGGGCTGGACAGGTTTAGCTTTGGGAACAGCCATTGGTCATGGCCTGGGAGGGTTGATCATCTTGCTGGTGTTATTGCGCGGTCGCGCAGGATTGAAGTTGCACCCGCGCGAATGGGCGATCACCTGGAAAGAATCAAAACGGATTCTGACCATCGGAATTCCGGGTGGATTGGATATCATGACCTTGCTGGGTAGCCAGTTGGTGTTCTTATCGCTGGTGAACAGTCTGGGCGTTGCGGCGGCTGCGGCCCACGGGCTAGCCATTCAGATTGAAGCCTGTGCGTATCTGCCGGGCGGAGCATTTCAGATTGCTGCGGCTACACTGGCAGGTCAATTCCTGGGTGCCGGGGCTCCTCAACGCGCTACGCGTGCCGTGCTGACCACGATGCTGGTCGGTGGCACGTTGATTTGTGGGGCAGGATTCGTGATGTATTGGGGCGGCGAAAGAATCGCGGAGTTCTTTTCTGGCCAGACCGCAGACGCGACGACTGAAATGGCTGGCAAGTTGCTGCGGATTGTGGCCTGGGCGATGCCCGCACTATCGATTGTCATGGTGCTGGGAGGCGCCTTGCGCGGCGCGGGAGACACCCGTCTGTCCTTGTTGGTCACTGTGATTGGGTTGTTTGTGGTCCGACTGCCATTGGCAGTATTATTCTGTTTTGAAGGTGAGATTGTGCGACTGGGCAACTGGGGACTGGAAGGGTTTGGTTGGGGTGTCGCCGGAGCCTGGTTGGCGATGTTCGCCGACTTACATATGCGAGCTGGTTTGCTGTTGTTTCGATTTGTCCAAGGCGGTTGGCGGAAATCGATTCATTGACCAGCCGAGTCGGCTAATCGCATCGCCTGACGAATTGCCTCGACGTATAACTCGGGCTGGGCGCGGAACCTCTCGCGAGTTTCCGAATCTCGGAACAAGACAATTTGCGGCACCCCATTTTGGTGCATAAACAGGCCATTTGATTTATCGCCTTGAATCAAATGACCCTGCTCGTGATACAGCACGGGATCGAAACCTGCCAGCAATGGGCTAAAGCGATCGGGGTCGTGCAAAAACTTTTCCAGGAATGCCTCCGAGGCAAACAAGTATGTTTTTCCACGGTGTCGGCAGCCGTATTTTGGGTCACCTGCAATCCAACGATTTTCCAGCAACAGGGTCACCGGACAGTCTCCGTCCAATGCGAACTCCGACGGCCGGAAGCTGCCAGGACTGTTTCCGGCTGGTGTACCGACAGGTAGTCCGGCAGCAGGAGGCGTCGTTGGGGGTGCCGAAAATGTTGAAGCAGGAGAAACGTCGTCGCGGCGGGATTCCTCATTCGATCCAAATCCCACAAAACGGTCGTTCGAGGCGTCGGCAAATGGGTTGACGAATTTCTGTCCACTGGCTGCGTTTCGCAGCGAATTGACCGGTGAGTTCTTGTCTAACAAGTCGGCTTCGGATCGAGCCGAGGAAGGTTCCGAGGACAATGCCTGTCCCAATGATTTTTGGGGGGTAAGCAAGGCGATGTATTCGTCGATGGTATGCGGGCTGCGGCGTCGCGCGAGAACCTCCCCATTGCTGGATAGCAAGATGTCGAATGGAATGCTATCAACTTGAAACCGTTCGATCAAAGCAGTGGAATGGTCAAATTCGGCTTTCACAGGAATGACATTGGCGTTGATCGTTTGGATCAATGTCGGGTTTTTGAAGACGAAGGTCTCGAGACTGCGGCACGGCTGACACCATTCTGCTCCGATGTGGATCCAAACGGGGCGGAGGGTTTTCTGGGACTCCTCCACGGCAGCATCCATACTCATTCGCCATGAAATCGATTGCCCGACCGCCAATGAACCACCGATAGTCAACATGACAGTTGCTAAAGACAACAACAAACAAGTGGGCAAACGTCGTCGGGGCGTCATGAGCGTTTGGTGAAGTCAGCCGAATCTGAAATAGGCTACCGAGGCTTAGGGGCCATCCCATTT
>DAOLCX010000214.1:0-5584 GCA_035327685.1 Pirellulaceae bacterium
CCTGCCTATTGTCAGATCATGGCGGGCATTGAATTGGGGCGCCGTGTAGCCGCCGCCGCTGATGTGGCGAGGCAACAGCACATCCGCCTCAACAACCCAGGCCAGGCCATTGAGTATTGCCTTCGCGAATTCCCTTTGTTGGCGCGAGAAGCCAAGCAAGAGGAATTTCACATGGTAACTCTGGACACCAAAAACAAGCCGATCGGAAAACATCGCATTACCGTGGGGACGCTGAAGAACAGTCTGGTTCACCCGCGTGAAGTATTTCGTCCGGCTATTCGCGACGCAGCCAATAGCATCCTGGTCCTGCACAATCACCCCTCAGGCGACCCGACCCCAAGCGAGCAGGATTTGACGATCACCAAGCGCCTGGAGGAGGTGGGGGAACTGATCGGCATCTCGATCATCGACCATATCATCATTGCTGGTACGACCGCCATCAGCATTCAAGAATGGCGCGCCATGTGACGCCGGGTCGACGCGATGCACTGCGCTACCCGCCCGGTTGCCGCTGTGAGAGTGTAGAATCTGCCTGGCGCATCGCGCCTTGCGAACGCGCCACAATGAACCTGCGGAGTTGGGTGGCACTGGCAGGAATTCGGCTGCTACTTATGATGGTTAGCTCCATAGTTTCAAGCCGAATTCCAGCTGGTGTGAAGCTTCCCAAAACCGAAATTGTTTTGGACGAGTTCGTTAAATGTGGTTCGCTGGCGATGGATCGCAACTGCCTTGGCATTTTTTTGGAGTTGAATAACATCGATGGCCGAAGTAACTAAAATCCAATGGCATGAACACGCCGTTCAGCGCGTGCGAGGGTGCGTTGTGTGGTTTACCGGATTGAGCGGGAGCGGGAAGAGCACCGTCGCCAATGCCGTGGATGCGCTGCTCGATGGACTGGGAGCCGCCAGTTTTGTGTTGGATGGCGACAACGTGCGGCACGGACTCAATGCCAGCCCTGCGTTGTTGGAAGCGCGACATGGCAAGCCTTTTGCCGAACGCTTCGGCTTGGGTTTCTCGGCTCAAGACCGCGAAGAGAACATCCGCCGCATTGGTTGTGTGGCCGAGTTGTTTTGCTCGGCTGGAATCATCGCGCTGACTGCCTTTGTCAGTCCTTACCGCCGCGACCGGCAATTGGTCCGCGAGATTGTCACCGCGCGAGGCCAGGCGACTGATTTCGTCGAGGTTTTCGTCGATACGCCCCTGGAGATTTGCGAACGACGCGATCCGAAGGGGCTGTATCAACAGGCCCGCGCTGGCCTATTACGCGGCATGACGGGGATCGACGACCCTTACGAACCACCTGAGCAACCTGAATTAACACTTGGCGGAGGCGTCGATCCCCCGGATGTTTTGGCCCAGCTCGTCATCGAACATTTGCGCCGAATCGGAAAATTGCCTGGAGAGGAAACACTTTAACAACTTGATACTGTGGACGCTGACCATCCATGGCTAGGAACGGACATTACAACGAGACATTTCGGTGACAAACAACGTCACGGAGGTGGGAAGGTTAATTTTCATTGGAGTCACACATGACGAAAAAGATGGGATCGATGAAAATAGCTGCTTGGTTTCCACTCTCTACAGTCTTCCGAAGATCCTACGCCAACAAAAATGCCCGCTGGAAGGTGCCTTCCAAGCGGGCTGCTGCGATGTGAGCGGTATTCTCGGCGGCGTCAAACGCCGCAGGGCCGATAGCCAGTGCGATGATTACTTGTTCGTGGCGCGAGCCCGAGCGGCTTGCAAAGCGGCCTGTTCTCGTGACAGTTTGAATTCGGGGCCCTTCACAAAATATTGAATGTCGTCACCCAAATAGTAAGCACTGGGAATAGTCTGGCCGCCGACACTTACCTGGCATCCTGTTGTTGCGAACGCGCCAATCAACATGAGTCCTGCCAGACAAAGCGACACTAAACTGGTTGACTTTTTGGTTTTCATTTGACGGTCCAATCCTCGGACGCTCGGAGACTCAAACATTAGGCGACCAGCCTTGTGATGGCCGTATGATCGTTACAAACGTTATCGGCGACACGTCGAATCAACTTTGATGTTATTTTCGGAAAAACTGTGGAAAACTCTCCAGATTGCCTGTTTTGTACCGTTCGTTGTGTCTTTTTGCGCCCACTCCGCTAGAATGGCATGACAGGCCATCTTGAATGTTGCCGATGGATGTGATTTCTGGCTCGCTAGCAGTGACCGGCATGGCGTCCAGCGCATTCCCATTGTGGAGTCGCGCTGACTATAAACTTGCGCCGGCACCAACGGGCGAACCCGGATCGGGGCTGACTCGGCCGCAATAGGAATGGAGATCATAGATGCAATTGCTTTCAGCACACGGCGATAACGCTGTGCAGTTGTGCCCCTGGTTCAATCGGACGTTTTCCCCGATGTGGCGATCGGGAGGTCTTCCCAAACGGGGAGTCCTGTCCGCGATGTTGGTGAGCCTAGCACTCATGTCAGGCTCGTTGTGGTTAATCTCGCCCAAAATCGGATGGGGCCAAACCAATCCAGTCCCCAACGTCAACTATTATGCCGCGTTTGGAAGTTACTATCAGGCCGACTATCGCGACGCGCTGCGAGATTTTAATTCTGGGGCGAACACTTCGATCCGGTTTGGAACAGATCGATTTCTTGACTGGACTTGTTATACCACGATGGCCGCCGAATGCCATTTTCATTTGGGGAATTGGGCTTCCGCCGTCAATGGTTACGAGCAGGCACTGGCGCTCTATGGTGAGTTTCAGGATCGAAACTGGCAAACGCGGGTCCAGCAGCCTCCCTTGGTCAATATCCGGAACGGTGCGGTGCAGGCAGCCCAAATCTCTTGGGGAGTTCCACAACGGGCCATCCAAATCGCCGGGCTACCCGACTCGTTTACGGTTTTGTTCGGCGACCCGGAAATCGAACGAAGGATTCGAGAGGGTGGCGCCGTCCTGCCGCCGGAATTGCGACCGGTCGATGTCGGCGAAATCATGCGGTGCGCGGCAATCAGTTTGCATCGCCGGCGTTCGATCAAAGGAGTCACTTGCAAATTCGATCCCTTTACCAGTCAAATTCACGCCAAGCTGACCCGCACGGTTGTCAATGACGGCAGCGTACTCGGAGCATGGAACGGAGTATTGGCGGGGATCTCGCACGCATCGCTGGAAGAGTTTGATCAGGCGGAGCGAATATTGTCCGCCGCGCTTCAATTCGGCGGCGGGATGGATCATCCGTTGACGCCAATTGCCTTGTTGGAGTTGGCTACGATCCATCATCAGCGTGGCAATCAGGCCCAGGCCGGCCAACTCGCCATGGAGGCCAGTTATTCGGCGGCCATCTATCGGCAATACGACATCGTCGAAGAATCGTTGGCGCTGGCTGCGACGATTCATTTGTTGCGAGACAAGTCGCCAATGCCAGCCTTGGAACCGGCGATTGCCTGGTCAGCGCGTCAGCGCGCGCGACTGCCGCAGATTTCGTTGGGGATTCGCTTGGCGGAGTGCTTGTCGGAAGCAGGTGAAAGTGCACTCTCAGCGCGCGTATTGGGTGACACCTTGCGTTTGGCCAGCCGCTCGCAACTCAGCAAAAGTCCCCTGGTAGGTCGTGGGCTTTATGTATCCGCAGTCAATTTGTTTTTGGAGGGTCGTTTCGATCTGGGGTTGGCCGAATTGAACAAGGGCCTGGTGGCCTACGCACCGGGTTCCCGATGGCTTTACCAATTGGGTTTGACCGATTCCTTGTTTGTAGCGGGGGGCATCGGTGAAAGGACAGCGGAGTTGTTATATGAACGGTTGTTACGCGATCCTTCGGCCGAAGATTGGCAAATGGACCCGCTGGAAGCCATTGCGTTTTTGGCTTCGCCACATCTCGATCCGATGGCGCGGTGGTTTGAAATTGTGCTGGCGCGGCGAGACTATGACCGCGCCATCGAGATTGCCGAACTCTTGCGCCGCCATCGGTTTTTTTCGGCTTTTGCCTGTGGAGGTCGGGAAATTGCATTCCGGTGGATGATGCACGCGCCGGTGGAAGCCCTGCCCAGCAGTGCCGAACAACAGCGTCAAAACTTGCTCGGACGTTATCCCGAATACCGTCAATTGACCGATCGCGCCGAACGATTGCGTTTGCAGGCTCAGGCGCTGCCGTTGAACCCTGTTGCTGGCTCAGATGAACGCAAGCAGCAGATAGCGCTATTGGCAGAGTTGATGGACGTCAGCAAGTCCCAAGAAGCTTTCTTGGCGAGTCTGGCCTTGCGGCGAGAACCTGCGCAGATGGTTTTCCCGCCGCAGGTGGCCTCGACTGAGTTGCGGTCGTCGATGCGCGACCAACAACTTGTTTTGTATTGTGTACAAACTGCCAAGGCGACCTATTTTATTGGCATGACGGCGCGCGGCGCGCGATTGATTTCATGGCATCGCCCCCCCGCTATCCAGTCGATGATTCAGAAGGCACTCAAAGACTCGGGGCTGGCTGATCGCCAGTTGGACGTCGCCGCGCTGAACGACGAAAAATGGAAGCGACCTGGGTGGGATTTGGCTCAAGCCTGGTTCCCGGAAATCGACTGGGGCGGTTTCAGTGAGTTACCTGAGATCATCGTGATCCCGGACGGGCCGGTGTGGTATGTCCCCTTCGAGATCCTGCGGGTGGGGGAGTCATTCGAAGAAAGTCAGATGTTGGTCGAGCGGGCTGTTATTCGGTACTCTCCTACGCTCAGCCTGGCCCTCAAGGAACAACGGCCCACCAGCCGACGATCTCGTTTGGGGGTGTTCACGGGCCCGCTGGAATCGCGGTGGGACATGGCGAACACCGAGCCTTTCGTCCAGCAGTTGGAGCAGCGGTCGCCGGACGTGGCTCGATTTGAAGGCCGATCCGATATCCCTTCGAACTTGTTGGCCAGTGTCATGGATGCGGCCGTCGTGTGGAGCGCGGTGGATCGGCCAACCCAGGGAGGCGCTTTCGGCCTGTTCCCGTTGCAATTGGACAAAGGGCGCCCGGACAGCCAGCTTGGGGCCTGGATGACTCTGCCTTGGCGGGGCATCGATCACTTTGTATTGCCCGGCTTTCATGCCGATGCTGCGCAGGGACTCAAACCCAATTGCACCGGCGACGAATTGTTTTTTACATCGTGTGGTTTGTTGGCAGCCGGATGTCGGACGGTGGTCATCAGTCGTTGGGCCATACCGGGGAAATCGACGTTGGAATTGACGAGCGAATATTTCACACAATTGGACCAACAAGCCAGTGCTGGCGAGGCGTGGCGAGCGGCCGTGCTGGAGTTTCAGACACGGCCGCTGACGCTGAATCAAGAGTCGCGAGTGAAAGCCATCCGCGATCCGCCGGAAACGCTAGGAACGCACCCATTGTTTTGGAGCGGGTATCTGGTGTTCGACGTTCCGGCAAAGGCTTCGTCCGAGCTGACGACGTCCCCCGATGACGGGGTAGGCAACTAGCGCTAACTTTGCAGTTCTGCGCTCCAGTAGGCGTCGCTGATGAACTTTTGCCAACTGTCAATACGGACCATGTCCCGCCAGAACATTGGGTTCCAGGCCGGCTGTTCCGGATGGCGTTTCAGCTTCATCCGCGCCTGGTCCGGAGTGCGGTTCGC
>DAOLCX010000215.1:0-5571 GCA_035327685.1 Pirellulaceae bacterium
CGTTGATGCGCTATGAAATGCCGGGCCCGACCAAAGAAGGAGTCTCGTCCAAGATGCAACATACGGCGTGGGTTTTTGCCGGCGTGTATTGCGCCTTGACCGCCGCCGCAGCTATTTTGTATTTGATTTGTGGGATGTCGGTTTTCGATGCACTGTGCCACGCGTTTGCCACGATTTCAACGGGTGGCTTCAGCTCGTACAACCAAAGCATGGGGGCCTTTGTCACCATACCAGGTGTGCATGGCATTGCTATTGAATATATCGCCATAGCGCTGATGATTTTGTCGGGAACTAATTTCGTCCTGCTGTATTTGGCACTTTTTCTGCGGAAGTTCGGCGCTTGTTTTCGCGACATTGAATTTCGGGCCTACATTTTGATCCTGGCTTTACTCTCGCTGTTGGTCATCGCCTCCGGATTTCAGTTCCAGGACCATGGATTTGAGACGATCGAAGAGGGCATTCGCCACGGTATGTTTCAAGTCGTATCGATTGCCACAACGACAGGTTTTGGGACCTCGGATTTCGACCGCTGGAACCAATTCAGCCGCGGTTTATTCTTGGCCATAATGTTTCTGGGAGGCTGCGCCGGCAGTACGGCTTGCGGATTCAAGATCATTCGTCTGGTATTGTTGTGGAAAATTTTGCGGATTGAACTTGAGCACATGTTCCGCCCGCGAGTGGTGCGACTTTTGCGTCTGGGAGACAAGGTCCTCGAAGACGCGGCGTTGCCCCGTTCGATCTTGGTCTATTTTGCCTTGACCATTCTGATCTTTGCGGTTAGTTGGCTATTGATTGCCGCCATCGAACCCAATGAAACCTGGGGCGGACAGTCACAGAATAAGTTGCTAGACTCCGCGGCCGTGGTCGCCGCATCGATGAGTAATGTCGGTCCCGCACTGGGTATTGCGGGAGCCAGCCAGAATTATGCTAATTTCAGTTCGGTTACCAAGCTGGTCTGCATTTTCCTGATGTTGCTGGGCCGATTGGAAATCGTGCCCATCTTGGTGTTGATGCATCCGGCATTTTGGCGAGACCAGTGAACCGGTCTGGGGCGTCACCGGGCCGGCGCACTCCCTACAGCGGCGGCAGACTGAATCTCGTTTGAGACTTGACAACCGTTCCGGCGTCCGGGAACGTGTGAAACACGCGGACCAAGGCATGCCGCCGAAATGACTGGATCGACACGTAGCTGATGGCCCCAATCGACAGTCGCCCACTCGATTGAAAGCGATGGATCAACCCCTCGCAATGCCTGAGCGGCGCCACGTGTTCTTCGATCGCTTGAAACAGCGATGGATCGACCGGTTCGCACTGAAAACTCGAACGCCAGGTCATCTCATGTTCCCAGCGACAGGCCTGGTCGTGTTCGTGCTGAATCGACTGCGAAACCAAGCACTGTTGCTGGGGCAATTCCTGGTGGATACCGGCACAGACTTCGACGATTTGGGCAGAATGGTGACGAAATGAAAGGACGTGGCCTGAGGTCGTGATTTGGGCAGTTAACAGGTAGTGTTCTCGTTCAATCTGGCGACTGGCGCAGAACTCGAACAACTCCGGATGCACGGAGCGTCCGAACACGCGCAAGGCCAATTCAGATATCTTCGGACGTACGAATAACACAACTCACCAAGCTCAGCCCATTCGCGGCTACCATCGAACTTCATCTCCCGATCCTCGCGACGATTTGCGACAAAGATTTAATCGGCATCTGCTTCATTATAGAATAAGCCCAGATCGGTTAGAAGCGATGAATTCCATGAAAGTTTTTTCTCAAAATTCTGCTTGACAAACCGACCATTTGATGTTCCGCCATTTTCGGCGGACGGCGCAACCACTCCGGATGGGCGATTCTTGAAAACTGTTTACTGCCGATATGAAACCAACTCCCGTTTTTACTCAAAACATAGATTCAATTCGTTCAACGACCAGCCGCAGGCGCCGTCTGCAAGACCGCTGGATTTCCACTCACGCGTCGATGCTTCAAATGGGTTGTTGAGGTCGAAAGTCGATCAGGTGTAGTTCAACTCGTTGCTGACCGCGAAAATCGTTGATCACGGGTTTGAAAGCAAAGTCATATTTGTGTTCGCTCCCTGCCGCCAAAGACTGGCTCCATTCAGCTTTGCCAAAGGCCACCGCGCGGAGCTTTGTGTTGTCTTGCTGAATTTCGACTGCCAGATGTCGGCCATCGCTTCCCATGGTTTTCGGTTCGCCGACGATACTGGCCCCCAGGGTGCACAAAACCGGCCGCGGATTTTCATGACCAAACGGCGCCAGTTGCTCCAGTTGCCGGATCGTGGAAACGTCGAGCAACCACAACGGCGCCTCGACGTCAATGCGCAATTCGCGGCGACGCTGATCGTCAGGTTCCAACTCGCGAACCGCTTGACAAAACGCTTCCCGGAATGAGTCCACTTGCTCGGGCAAGATTTTCAAGCCAGCCGCCGCCGGATGGCCTCCATATCCCACTAACCACGATGAGGCTTTGGTCAATGCACCGTGCAAGTCGATCCCCCGGGCCGAACGTCCGGACCCGACGTAAGGATGCCCTGCTTTGACATCCTGAGAAATGATCACGACGGGAACCTGAAACTCTTCGGCCAGACGCCCGGCGACGATTCCGATCACACCCGGATGCCACCCCGGAGCAGTCAACACCAGTCCCGGCTCGTCGTTGAGGTCGTACAATTCGGCAATCTGCTCTTTGGCCTGGCGGGTGATGGTCCGTTCCAGACTATCGCGGCTTTTGTTGAGATTATGGATGTATTGCGCCAACATTTCGCAGCGATGAGGATCATCACATTCCAGCAATTCCACAGCCAATCGCGCGGAGCCCAGGCGACCTGCGGCGTTTAAGCGCGGAGCCAGTGTAAATGCGAAATCTTCAGCAGCATACGTTTCCTTCGGACCAAGCCTGGCCTCACGGGACAAAGCCTCTAAGCCCACTCCACCAAAGGACTTGAAGAGCTTCAGCCCATGATGCACCAGAATTCGATTCTCCCCCAACAACGGCACAACGTCGGCCACCGTGCCGATAGCGGCGAAAACAATCAATTGAAAGAGCAGCTTCCTCAATGGTTCAGGGAGCTTCTCGCTGCCAGTCGCATGTTGGCATAGCGCCCAAGCCAACTTAAAGGCCACACCGGCACCGCACAAATGTGGAAATGGGTAACTGTAGTCGGGTAACCGAGGGTGCACGATCGCATCGGCGGTCGGCAACACGGCCGGCAATTGGTGATGGTCCGTGATGATCAGTTGCATGCCAAGTTGTCGAGCCAGCTCGGCTTCATGGGTGCTGCCGATTCCGCAATCGACCGTCACCATCAAATCGGTCCCCTTGTCCTTGAGAGCCTTGACTTGCTGGGCATTCAGTCCATAACCGTCGTCCAGACGATCGGGGACGAAATAGGAAACGTCAGCTTTTAGCGCCCGCAAGGTCAAATACAGGATGGCAGTCGCCGTAATTCCATCGCAATCATAATCGCCGTAAATGCAGATTCTTTTTCTTGCCGAGATGGCTTGGTAAAGAACATCAACCGCCAGCGGCACGCCGGGGAGATCACGCGGAGGAAGCAAGTGAGTGAGCTTCGTGTCCAGAAAAGACTGGATCTCGCGCGGATGCGTCACATCGCGGACAGCCAAGACTTGGGCAATGACCGGAGAGACGCCGGTCAATTCACAGATGCGATGGACGACTTCGCGATCGTGCGGTCGAACCCTCCAGTGCACAGCAGCCCCTCCTGGAAGCAATTCCTGTTGGCGGTTGATGCCGCCCAACCGGTCGCTCGCGACCGACTATTTTTTCTTCTCGACGTGGACCGTGTGCTTGCGCAACCGGGGAGAATACTTTTTGATCTTCAGTTTCTCTCCCCCCGTCTTGCGGCGCAAGGTGTAGTTGTAATCCCCGGTTTCTTCACAAACCAAGTGGACGACTTCTAGTTTCTTCTTGCTTTTGGCCATCTGCGGCTCTCCGATTGATCGTCAACGCGTAGTTATCGAGGATTTATAGTCAACCAGCATCTTAGGCCACGCCCCGTCAACTTGTAAAGGGCCGACATTTGCCGATCAATCTCTGCCGGCTTCTGGGTTCACGCTTCCGAAGAACCGGGGCGCCCGCGAACGATCGGGCCGTCAACGGTTAATTGGAAATGAGCTGCGGACCGCCATTTCGCTAGATGACCCGTTCAGTGACTGGCAGGTCCGGTGCGGCTGAAGAATGCCACTTGGAAATAGGCTGTGGCTTACCGTAATAAAATCCTTGAGCCATGTGGAATCCCATCTCCAGCAGAATACGATGGGACTCTTCCGTCTCGACCCCTTCCGCCAGTGCCAAGATCCCCATGTCGTTCACGAATTTGGCAAACAGATTGACCAGTTTCTTCAACCCACACGAGGCATGTTGGATGTTTTGCGTCAGTTTCATGTCGAACTTGAGATATTGCGGACTCAATTCCGCCAGTTCGACTAGTCGAGCTTGTCCTACACCAAAATCATCGAATGCCAGGCGGAAGTTCAGGTCGTTCAACAGGCGGACAAGTTCCTTCATCCGCTGAAGGTTGGTAACGGCGGCCTCGTGAATTTCCAGTGTGATTTGCCGTTCTTCGCCGGCCAGAATCCGCAAGTCTTCCAGGGATTTGTGCAACCTCGGGTCGGCCAGTTCCTTGGGGTGCGTATTGACGAACAAAACGGTGCTCGCGGGAAGCGAAGTGCACACTTCAATCCCGCGGCGGCGAGCAACCTGGCTCAACTCGATCTCCATTCCCAACTGCCGCGCCGCTTCAAACATATCTTTGGGGAGTTGCAATCGAAACAGGCTGCTCCGCGCCAACACTTCATAGCCGACGACACTTTGGTCTGCCATGGAAACAATCGGCTGGAAATGAGGTGTGAGTTTATCGTCGTGGATCAGTCGATCGAATTGCAACATGGTCAACGCCTGATCATCGGCTTGTTCCGTCACGGTCAAGCCAGAATTGATCTTTTGACCGTGTTGGACACGAAACACCATCGAGGCAAATTGCACCAGGTCGCCGTGAAACAACTCAGCTTCGCCCTGCAGCTTGACGCCGTTAATAAAAGTCCCATTGGTGCTGTTCAAGTCGGCAACAAACATTCGTCCCGCGCGGATCCGGAGTTCTGCGTGATTGGATGATACGCAACTGGAGCTAATCGGCAGCGAGCAGTTAGCCCGCCGGCCAATGGTGAACACTTCCGAGTGAATCTCAAACTCTTGGAGCGGCTGGTTGTCCCCAGCGCGTCCCGAGACGGTCCAAAGGGCATCCAACGACTTTTCAAGTTGTTTGTGAGCTGCAGATATCATGGGCAGGGCTCGTGATGGAACACTAATAATGAAACGCGAGCACCGATTTCGCGTCAACCAACTATAGGTCTAGCCTGCGACTGTGTGCGGTATCTGCCTACGACCAATTTTCGCTTTTCAGCCAGATTGAGAATCCGATTGTATCGATTGTGCCAGGCTGGAAGCACACACGCGCGATTTTCTCTGTTCACTTGGGGCGCGGTGAGCGTTTGTAACCTAATTTTTGTGTGGCTTATTCCGTGAACCGGCGCATT
>DAOLCX010000216.1:0-2520 GCA_035327685.1 Pirellulaceae bacterium
CCACAGCAGCCAGAGAGTTCGACGAGTGCTGACAAATCACGACTTGTACCGACTGGCCAAAGCGTTTTCGCCCCCCGCGATGATCCTTCACCAAGCGCTAATCAACGACGATGACGGTCTCATGGGTAGCGCCCGTTTGCTGAGCCGGCATATTTCATAGGACATTTGGTCAAAAACACTGTGATTTTCTGACGGTTAGCTGCGAATCATATTGTCGATGGATATCAACGAATTTACTGAACTGCTGCGGCGACATGCAGGTTTGATCCATAAGATCGCCTATGCCTATTGTCGGAACGTGTCCGATCGAGAGGATGTGGTCCAGGAGATTGCTATGCAGTTATGGCGGTCGCGAGAACGCTACGAGAAGCGATTCAAGGAAACGACCTGGATATACCGCATTTCGATCAACGTGGCCATTTCGCTACATCGGCGTGAAGGTCGGCATACGCGCCGGCGGCAGCCTTTTCGCGGTGACGCAATTGCGGTGGTAGCACCGACGGAGACACCCGATCACAACTTGGACCTGATTATGCAATGCATTGACGGGCTTGGCGATCTGGACAAGGGACTGGTCATGTTATACCTGGACGGGTGCGACCACGCGTCTATATCGGAAGTCCTGGGCATCTCTGTTTCGAACGTGGGGACAAAGCTGCAGCGGATCAAAAATAAATTGCGTACCGAGTTTGATCGGCGCTGTGACATTGAGAACCAGTGCTTAACGGCTCGTTCAGGTGATCCCGATAAATCGGGAAGAAGCTTAACCTAATTGTAGAGAGATGATATGCAACTTGATGACTTGAAGCACGCATGGGCCGCCCAGGAACGAGAGTTAAAGAAAAGTCTCGTTATCAACGAACGGTTGTTGCGAGAAACCCTATTGCGCAATGTGCGGGCGGCGTTTGTGCCTGTCCTCATTGTGCGATCGGTGGAAGTGGCGCTGGGAGTTGTGACGATCATGGCAACCATGTCGGTTCTCGCCAAACATGCCACGGAACCGAGTTATCTCGTCGTGGCTGGAGGGCTGGCTCTTCTCGCTGGATATGTCACTGGCCTGTGCGTATTTGCGTTGATGCGGACACTGAAACTCGATTACTCTGCTCCCGTCACGACTTTGCAGCGAGCCGTCGAGGAGATACGACTTGCCGAGTATCGGGCATTCAAGTGGACATTGCTGATCGGGATCGTCGCCTGGCTCCCAATTTCCTTGGTCCTGCTCGAAGCGCTGACAGGTGTTGCCGCCTTGGCACATGTTGCCTGGCCTTGGTTAGCGGTTAACATTCTGTTTGGAGTGGTGTGCGCCGCCATCGGCCAGGGAATTTCGCGTCGGTTTGTGGAACGGGCGGATCTCGCCCCTTGGGCGCGGCGACTCATGGAGTCCTTATCGGGCCGCGCCGTCAAGTCGGCGGCAGAATATCTGGCGGAACTATCGAGATTCGAGAACAATGAGTGATCAGGTGTGCCGGTTACCGCCAGCACCGTCGCTGGTCACGAATGTTTCGGTTCCGTTTGCGGTGCGAGTCCCAATTCAGCACAGATGCCTCGATGAGTTTCCGATTCGGAATGTCCTAAACCAATTTGATTTGTTGATACGTCGGTCTTGAATTGAAGTGTTTGGGACAGGTTCAGAGTACCAGGTTTTTTTGCCACTCATTTATTTCCGGAAGACAAATCATGCCCATCCATCGTACCATTGAACCAATCCGCCCCACGCAGACTGAGTTCGGTCAGATTGCCTACGAAGTCATGAGCTGTGTGTACGGCATTCACAACGATTTTGGCCGTTTGTTTGATGAAGTGGTTTACAAACGCGAGTTCGCAAATCGAATGGCCGGCATAGAACTGGAACTGCCCGTGACTGTCACTTTTGGCAGCTTCTCGAAAACATACAAACTCGATGTCCTGGCCCACCGACGCGGTTTATTCGAATTCAAGGCGGTTGAAACGATTACTCCTCGCCATCGAACTCAAACGATCAATTACCTGCTCCTCTTTGATCTGCCACACGCCAAACTCATCAACGTCCGACCCCAGCGTGTGGTGGATGAGTTTGTGAACTGCCACCTGCGACTAAAAGCATTGCGGAATCCACCCGTAGATTCAACCGGACTTGAATCCAATGTTGCTGGTGGTTCATTCTTCTATGACCACATCATGGGCCTGATTCAGGATTGGGGCTCTGGCCTTGAAACGGAACTCTACGAGGAAGCTCTGACGCACTTGCTAGGCGGCGAAGAACGAGTTGTTCAACTGGTGCCCGTGATTGGCGCTAACGGACGCCTGCACGATCAAAAGATGCGATTAATGGCACCTGGAGTTGCCTTCAAACTGACGGCTTTTCACGATCAACTGGATGCATTTGAAACCAACGCACGGCGATTTGTGCAACACACAGCCCTTTCAGCACTTCATTGGGCGAATATCACTCACGGACAAGTGACACTCAGGACAATTAGATGAGAATTGATGGCAAAAAGATGGGTGGCAAAAATATGGGGGAGAGGGAGCCACAGAGTC
>DAOLCX010000216.1:2620-5557 GCA_035327685.1 Pirellulaceae bacterium
TTGATGGCAAAAAGATGGGTGACAAAAATATGTGGGAGAGGGAACCACAGAGTCTTTTCAAATCATGATTGCTTGAATCACTCGGATGGCGTGAAGTCCAAATAGAAAAACCATTCGCGGTAAGGGACTATCCCGTCGTGCATTTCGCGTTGCTCGCCGGATTTGACGAATCCGAATTTGGAGAAAAAGCGGTGAGCGCGGCTAAATCGTGTGTCGGACCAGAATTCGATACGGCGGAACTGTCGCTCGCGTGCCCAATCGATAGTAACTTGCATGAGTTGATGTCCCCACTCCGTCCCCCGCAACGAGACGTCCAGGTACAAACGTCGAAAATTACAGATCTCAGGTTGTGTAGGATGCGGTACTGCGCCATGGCTTCCCAGAATTCGCTCACCCTTGATCAAAACCCAAAACGCGCCACCATGAGCGAAATAATGTCGATCCAAATCCAATAGATCGGCTTCAGCCCCCTCCAGATTGACGCCATCGTTGTACTCGCCGTACACAGAGTCGATCAATGCAATGATTCCTGCGCTGTCGCTCGCCGTCGCCAGACGAATATTCAGATCGGAACTCATGTCAAATGCTCTTGAGTCAAGCGTTTGTTGGACAGCAAGTACATCTACAATCAAAGCCAGCCGGCGCCAGCGGCTGGCTGATAATCGGCATCGACTTACAATTCCCACGGCTCGCGAAATTGTGGTTTCAACAAGTGGGCGGCTTCGTCATTCCCCTGAACAGTTTCAGAAACCGGGTCCCAGCGAATCTCGGAATCCGTGAGCATTGCGATGTTGTTCAAATGGCAAATGGTAGCTGTCCGGCAACCGACTTCGGCATCGGCCAAGGGCTGGCGGCGAGATTGCACGCAATCAATGAAGTCGCGATGATGGCCCGGACTTCGCCCCAACTGAATGGCGTCCTCGCCAAGCGTTGTTTGTAGCAATTCCGGTCGATCTGCTTCGAGTTGCCCGCCGTGAACATGAATAAACAGCCAGCCGTCGCTGCCAATGATTTTCAGACCGCGCGGATTCTGATTGATCCCGATCATACGAATACCGTCTGCATATTCGTTTTCGAACTGGTAATCGACAAACGCATCGTAGAGGCTGTCTTCAATTCGTTTTCCAGACGCTTTGATACGTACCGGGCCGCTGTCGTCTCGGCCGAGGGCTAACTGCGCGATGTCGATAATATGGGCGCCGCGATCCGTCATTTCTCCGCCGCCATGAGCCAGAATAAATCGCCACCAAAAATGTGACCGACGTTCGTGGTAAGGGACTTCAGCGGCAGGGCCCAACCAAACGTTCCAATCCAGTTCATCGGGAACGGGCTGAGGCTCGGGAGTGCCACGCCACTCCAGCACAATCTTATGATGCCATTCATCAATAAAAGGCATATTGATTTCCACGCAGTCGATTTTGCCCAGCAGACCGTTGCGAACCAGTTCACAACCTCGGCGGACGTCGTCGTTAGCTCGTTCGTGGCTGCCGGTTTGAACGATCCGTTGTAGTTTGCGGGACGTGTCGCGCACGGCAATCGCTTCCGTTACGGAGTTCGTCAACGGCTTCTCACAATAGACATCTTTGCCTTGTCGCATGGCGGCTATCGAAGTC
This sequence comes from Pirellulaceae bacterium, assembly GCA_035327685.1. GTDB lineage: Bacteria > Planctomycetota > Planctomycetia > Pirellulales > Pirellulaceae > BJ22. Next base: position 4,234 of record DAOLCX010000216.1, read on the forward strand.
AGAGCGTGCCAATGGTCGGGGGTCGAGACGTGAACGGCATCAATGTCGGGGCGGGCGACCAGGCCTCGGAAATCGCGAAACACAGCGCAATCCGAGTTTTGGTAATGCGAGTCGATCTGCTGCTTATCGGCGGCCGCATGCCGCGAATCGACATCGGCCACGGCAACAAATTGAACGTCCGGTTGGTTGAGGAACATGCTGGTGTTGTGTCGACCTTTGCCTCCGCAACCGATGGCTCCCATCACAATCCGCTCGCTGGGTGCCGGACGAAGCCCGAATCCCAGGCTGGTGGCCGGTACAAAATAGGGGATTGCCAGGGCCGCTGCACCGCCGCTTGCCGTTTGCAAAAACCTTCTTCGGGTAGTCGATAATTTCTGTCCCATCTAGCCGTGTCCCTCGTGACGCAAATCCTTGGTTTGAGCCGATTCGCGCGGAATTTCGCGCACCTTTGACCCCAAATAGCTTAATGCAAGTTATACTGCGGTGACCACCCGACGTGGTTGGCGAAAAACGAGTACAAACTTCTTTGAGATTCTTGCTGGGGAAAGGATGACAATGGCGATGCGAACAACACTGCCGAAGGGGGCGTGGTTAGTGGTCGTTTGGGCGATCTTGATGGCGACATTCAGTTCGCCTGGCTGGGCTTCCGATACGGCCAGAGCACTTCAGCTTGCCGTGTATCGGATGAACGACTGGTTGTCGCAAAGTGACCAGGCTGAAGGCTGGAGACGCTATCTGGACTTGAACGTGCTGGAAAGTCAAATGGCGCGTGGAGACCAGGCCGACATCGCCGTGCTTGACCAACTTATCCGGCGATTCAGTCAAGCGACACCGGGGCTGGACCATGCCAACTTTGCCGATGTTCGCCACGCATTGGTGCGGCATCGTGAACACTTGTCCCGTGCTGCGACTTTCGATATCGCCGCGGCCTTGGCTGATCCGGCCAGTCAGTATCGGCCCATCACGGCCGAGGTCTTGTCACAAGTCCGAGACGATGCAGTGGCCTCATTGGAAGCCTTGATTCAAATTTATGCGCGCGATGAAGACAGTGCCATGCGGGTGGACTTTGCGGAATCCCTTCGTTCGGATCGTTTATGCGAGCACTTGCGGCAGATTGATTTCCATCAGGTGATGGCGGAATGGGCTGCCGCCCCCGATCGCCGCGCGGCTCGTGACCGAACATTGCAGCCATTGTTTCCCGCGGTCGAATTGTTTGAGCAATACTCATTCCAATTATCTGACCCTTGGTTTGTCTCGACCCAAGAATCCTATGATCGTATTTACCGCGCTGTTTACTTTGCAGGAGAACCGGCTTTGCAGGCCG
>DAOLCX010000217.1:0-5546 GCA_035327685.1 Pirellulaceae bacterium
TGTTTTTTTTCGCCTCCCACTAGCCGATTTGTTGATTATTTGCGATGATTTTAGTTTGCCCTTTGGCCGCTTGCGATTGCGCGGGCAAGGGACCGCCGGTGGGCAAAACGGATTGAAACACATATTGGAAGTGCTGGGGACCAACCAGTTCGCTCGCTTGAGAGTGGGCATTGGTCCGGTCCCTCCTCAGTGGGACGCCGCCGATTTTGTCCTCTCTCGATTTCGTCCAGACGAAAAGTCGGAATGGAATCGCGTGTTGGACCAAGCCGCCGACTCGGTCGAGTGTTGGGCGCGCGAAGGGTTGACGGTTGCGATGAGTCGGTTCAATCGCGCCGCTGATTCTTCAGTGTTCAATAAAGATGCAGATCACGAATGACACAATCAATGACAATACTTGTTAATTAATTGACGAGGGAGAGTTCCGTTGGCAGACACGGTTTACGAGGGCATGTTTTTGGTCAACCCCAACGCTTATGCGCGCAATCCGGGTGACGTCGTCAAAGCGGTCGAGAATACGATCAAGAACGCTGGTGGAGAGATTCTGGCCAGTCGGCTGTGGAACGAACAGAAGCTGGCATATTCCGTCAACGGCCATCGCAAAGGCGTCTATTGGCTGACCTATTTTCGTATGGAAAGTACGGCGATGCCCAAGTTCCGCCGCAACTGCCAATTGCAGGATTTGATTCTGCGGCATTTGGCGATTCGGGTTGAACCCCGCTTGGTGGATACGCTGATCGCGGTGGCAAAAGGAGAGCGTTTGGCGCCGACTCCCGATATCGAGTTGGTTGAAGAGATCGATGCCGAAGTCGAGCCGGTGGGTGTTGGTGCTGATGAAGAAACCGAGTAACTCGCAATTGCAACTGCGCTAACAGGTGACGTGTAATCTGGCCGAACAGGGAACCGCGGCCGGTTTTTGATTCGGAAAGGGACTAGTCAGCTACCTCCTCATTTTGAACAAGGAGAATGACGATGGCCAGTTTTAATCGAGTGATCTTGGTCGGCAACCTGACGCGCGACATCGATTTGCGTTATACGCCGCAGCAAACGGCCGTGACGGAAATCGGTTTGGCGATCAATGAACGCGTCAAGAAGAATAACGAATGGGTGGATGAAGCCACATTTGTGGATGTCACACTCTGGGGTCGCACGGCGGAGATTGCCAGCGAGTATTTGTCGAAAGGGTCGCCGGTGTTGATCGAAGGGCGGCTGAAACTTGACACTTGGGAACAAGATGGTCAGAAGCGCTCGAAACTCCGCGTTGTCGGTGAACGGATGCAGATGTTGGGTGGCCGCGGCGGAGGTGGAGGTCGCGGAAGCGCGCCGTCGTCTGGGCAGCAGCCTGTGGTGGCGACCAGTGACCACGAATACAGCGGCGGTGGGGAACCACCGGAAGGCGACTTGCCGTTTTAAGTTTTTTTGAGTGAATCCAACCGCAGCCGCGTTCCGAAGGGGCGCGGCTGCGATGGCAACAGTACATGATGAGGAACATGCTGAGCGTCTTGTCACAGGATGCCGGCGATTAAGGACTAACGGGCTATGGCAAACACGAAACAAAAACGTTTCAAACGGCTTCCGATTGGCAAACACGGGGGCGTCGAATTGTTGTTGATCCAATCGGTCGATGGGTTAGGCAAGCAGGGTGAAGTCGTGGAAGTCCGTCCTGGCTACGCCAACAATTATTTGTTGCCGCAGGGCTTGGCAACCGAAGCGACAGCGCATCACAAACGGATGGTGGAAAAGCACCGCGCCAAGCTGATGGAAATCGAGCAATCGCGGTTGAAAGGCTTCCGTGATTTGGCGGAAGTCATCAGCAAATTGAGCTTGACCATCGAAGCCAATGCCAACGAAGAAGGCCATTTGTATGGCAGCGTCTCCGCGCCGGACATCGTCGCCGCGCTCAAACAAAACGATGTCCATTTGACTAACGATCAGATCCGTTTGGATGGGGTACTGAAGGAATTAGGGCTGTACACTGTTCGTGTCCATTTGCACCACGAAATCGAGACGGAACTCAAGGTATGGGTGGTTCCTTCGGCACAAGAGGGGACGCGACCGTAAGGTTTATCTCATCGCTCAAATCGGTCCGACCCGCTTGATTTGACGGATTTGAAGTGCCCGTTCACGAAGTTTTCGAACCATTGTCCTCACTTGTTTGAAACCCTGGCGGGGTTGACCGACACCCAAAGATGAATCATTGAGGACCATGGTTCTCCCATGAGGCTTTTCCGCGAGAGTCCTTGAACGGTTACGGTTTGGGAAGCGCGAGGGCAGCGACTCTTTAGCCCGCAAACCGGTCCACGGGCCGTCATTACCGCCAAGAAACGTGGCGGCACGTTTCACTTTTTTCCACAAAATGCCAAAAAAATAGTTGGCGGCCTCACCGAAAATGGTGATAATCTATGACGGAAACAGAGTGGGGCTGTGGCAACCCTGAACGGCGCGCTGATACGGATTGAACGCACCATCCCTGAGGTTGCTCCAGCTCGCGGGAAGATGCGCGAGCCCAAGTTAGTTTGGCGTGCGGGAGACGTCATCGCCAACGGCTTGGTGCAGTCGCAATGGAGGGGCGTATGAATCTCGATACCAGTATTCGACTGGCAGGGGAACCGAAGCAAACTTTGGAATCCGCCAATACCTTGAGTCTCTCCCCACCTGCAACTCGTGCATTTCCTAAGACTCCACCCACGACCATAGCCATCCTTCCTTTGCCACCCCCACCTCCGCTGGTTGGTCCAGCGCCCGCCGCCACGAACCGCTCGCGAATTGCCCACCAACCGTTTGTCCAGCCTCTGGACGATGAGCCGGCAACATTGGCTCAACGCGCACGGAGTTCACTGCCTAGTTGTCTCAGCAGCTTTTTATTCCACGTCATATTGATTGTCGCATTGGCCTTGCTCTATTTGTCACCGCCTCCCGACCGCGTGCTGGTCGTCTCATCGTTTGAGGACATGTTGCAGCCGAATTTCGGTGAGGTCGTTGACTTGTCGGTGACCTTTGAAACAAAGACCCTCAATCAAGAGATGTCACAGGTTGAGCTACCGCCCACTGAAATGCTCCCCTTGGATGTACCGCCACAGGTCACCGAAACGATGGTCGAGTCGTTTGCCGGTTCTCGTTACGCCGATGCGTTTTCACTGAGCCTGACGGGAATCAGCGGATCGGGAATCGATCACCGCGCCACTCCGGGGGACCAGACGGAGGCTACCGATCAAGGCGCCACGAACTTTTTTGGGGTGGGAAGCGAGGGAAAACGATTTGTGTTTGTCATCGATCGCTCGGGGAGCATGCTTGGGATGCGTTGGGAGCTGTGCAAACAAGAATTGCTTCGCTGCGTCGAGCGGATGAGTGAAGAGCAGGAGTTTTTTGTTTTGCTGTACAGCAGCGACACGACGGCGATGTGGAATCTACCCATCAAGAACATTCAATTGGTTCCCGCTACGCCTGACAACTTCCAGAAGCTCTATCAATGGATCTCGCAGGTTTATCCGTCCGGGATGACGCGACCTCGAGAGGCGATGCGGATTGCTTTGGATTTGAAACCGGACGCGATCTTCCTGCTGTCGGATGGCGAAATTCAGGACGACACCTATGAATTTTTGCTGGCCAACAACCATCCTCGAGCTCGGGAGGGAGGGTCGGCCAAAACGCCGGTGCATACGATTGCCTTGGATTACACTTTAGGGGCTCTTTATTTGCAAAACATCGCCAAGACGAATAACGGCAAATTCTCGCAAAAATTCTCGCAATAATCGGTTCGGCTTGACTTTTTAGCCCAGACCGGTATCTTGGAGCACGAGTTACCGTTGGCGGAATCCCGCCAATGGGTGGCTCGGCGTATTGTTTGAGGCAGCCGTTTTTCGACAGTTCGCTGTGCTCGATTTCATGTGATTTGCAAACGGAATTTGGAATTGGTTTCGAGACTACGGCTTGGAGGAGGCATCAGTGTTTGACGACTGAGGCAAAGGATCGGTCCCGCGTCGGGTGGCGTGATGTTTGCGACGCTCCGCGAGATTGATAACCGGGTACGTCAGGCGGCGTAGCTCCTAGGGATCACACCCCTGTTGTGGAGACGCCCCCAAGAGTTGTCCGGCGGTGAACGTCAACGAGAGTGCCTTCCGGCGCGCGTTGTGGCGGGATCCGGCGGCATTTTTGTTTGATGAGCTTTAGTCGAGCTTCGATTGTTCGATGTTTAGAGTTTGACGCGGCGACGGAAAAACGAACTGGGAATTTTGAAACCATGAACGCCAACGAAATCTTACGCATTGTCGATTCGCTGCACCGCGATAAGAACATTGAGAAGGACGTTGTGTTTCGAGCTATTGAGTCGGCCATCGTCACGGCAGCGCGCAAACATTTTGGCGAAGAAGTCGAAATCGAGTGTTTGATCGACCGCACCTCTGGGCAGATCAGCGGTCGTTGTGGCGATCGCCCGTTGGACTACGAGGAAGTGGTAGGACGGATCGGAGCCCAAACGGCCAAGCAAGTTATCATTCAAAAGGTCCGAGAGGCCGAACGGGATGCACTGTTAAAGGAATTTAATGAGCTGGTAGGTGAAATTATTACCGGCACAATCAACCGCAATGAGGGGCGCGTTACGACCGTCACCCTGGGTACGGTCGAAGCCATCTTGCCGCGCAGCGAGCAGATCCCCGGCGAAAAACACGAGCCCAACGAGCGGATTCGGGCATTGGTGACGGAAGTCAAGCCCTCCGGCAATCGCATCAAAGTTGTTCTGAGTCGCACCCGCCCTAAAATGGTGCAGCGATTGTTTGAACAAGAGATTCCTGAGATTGCAGAAGGCGTGATCTTGATTAAATCGGTGGCGCGCGAGCCGGGACATCGCAGCAAAATCGCGGTGACCAGCATCGACAGCCATGTCGATTCCGTCGGAGCGTGTGTAGGCGTCCGCGGTAACCGCATTAAATCGATCATTGATGAGCTGAACGGCGAACGGATCGATATTGTGCCTTATGATGAAGACCCGCAAGTCATGATCCGCAACGCGCTGAAACCCGCCGAAGTGGAGGAAGTGATTCTGTGTCGCATGTTGGGCCGGGCCATCGTCTTGGTCGTCGAAGATCAACTATCATTGGCGATTGGGAAGTGGGGACAGAATGTGCGTCTGGCCAGCAAGCTCAGTGGCTGGGACATTGAAATTATGACGCAGGCAGAGCTGGAGCGGCAAATTGAGAAAGCCGTGGTTGGGTTCAGCGCCATCGAGGGGGTCACTGAAGACCTGGCCAATCAGTTGGTCGGAGAAGGTTATTTGTCGTATGACGACTTGTCCGTGATTGAACCCACCGATTTGCAGGCGATGGGGCAACTGACGGAGGAGCAGGTTGATCGGATTGTTGCGCAAGCCGAGTTGTTGGCCGAACAAGCGGAAGAAGCGAAAAAAGCCGAAGACGCTCAGCGACAGACGACGGGCCAGACTCCTCGGTCGCGCGGTGATCAGGACGGCCAGTCGACGGGACCGGTCCCAGTGGTGAACGGCGGTGCTGATAACCGTCCGGCCACTGCTGCGGGCGAGGAAAGTGGAAACCAGC
>DAOLCX010000218.1:0-5538 GCA_035327685.1 Pirellulaceae bacterium
GATGATCGATACTGGAATAGCGCTACTGGCGGTGCGTTCGGCAACCCTGGCAACTGGACCCCGACGCAAGTACCCTGCACTGGTGACACTGCGATCTTTGACATCAACGGCAGCTATACAACGCTATTTGGGCAAAATCATACGAATCGACGTCTGTTGATCGGGCGAGGCGTCGTAACGTTTGATCTCGACGGAAACGTTTATCAGCTTACTGAAACAGGGACTGCAGCGCCCTCGATCGTCGTTGGCTTCAACCCTGGCATCGCCGCCGATTTGCGGATCCTTCGGGGGACGTTATCAGGTCAATCGGCGATGATTGGTTCCGTTTCGGGGTCGCATGGGACGGCCCGCGTAACTGGACCCACCGCCACTTGGAACAACACGGGTATCCTGTATGTGGGTGCTGGCGGACAGGGAACGTTGCACGTGAACTCAGGAGGCAGTGTCACCAGTGGCAGCGGCTTCGTCGGCAACGCCAGCACTGCGACCGGTACGGCCACCATCACTGGTACAGGTTCATCGTGGACGGGGATGGGCACGTTTTCTGTCGGGAATAACGGACAAGGGACCTTGAACATTCAGTCTGGCGGTCTGGTTTCTAACACGAATGGCTATATTGGTCGCTTCAGCAGTTCGACGGGGAATGCGACAGTCACAGGTGCGGGTTCGACCTGGAACAACAGCGGCAATCTCCTCGTCGGCGGAAGCGACGGCAGTGCAGGTGGCACCGGCAGCCTGTCAGTCGCCAATGGCGGACGCGTCAACGTCGGTGGAACGCTGCGCGTGTGGGGTGGTACGGGGACCTTGAACGTCATCGATCAGGGGCTGGTCGAAGCCTCCAATATTGTGATCGACCCGACGGCAACACTGAACTGGAATAATCAGGGTACTTTGCGGGTCAAGGGAGGTACTATTACGGGATTGCACGATTCCCAGAACAACATTCTCATCGGCTCAAACGGCGGGCAGAGATTGGAACTCGTCGGTGGAGCAACACTTGACAATAATACTGGTTTGATTGGGATTGGCCAAGTCGTTGTAAGTGGCGCCGGGTCCCATTGGCAAAACACGGAGTTCCTTCTTGTCGGAAACGAAGGACAAGCTTCATTGCACATTGAGGCGGGTGGACTGGTCACCAGTTCAAATGGGCACATCGGATTGGGCGCTCTTGGATCGGGCATGGTCACCGTGTCTGGAAACGGCTCGCAATGGTCAAATTCGAGTCACTTGATTGTTGGCGAACACGGGCATGGGGCGGTAAGCATCGAATCGGGGGGACGCTATGTTTCAAATGGGGAAACGTATCTCGGCTGGGCCCCTGGATCCACTGGCTCGCTCACTGTGACCGGTGCCGGGTCGGAGTGGAAATCGCCTCTGCTAAGTGTCGGCAGCGGCGGCCCGGGTGAATTGACTATTTCGAATGGCGGTAAATTAACCGGCAATATCGCATTTATAGGAGAATCAACCGGCTCGGGGTTGGCAATCGTTACGGGCAGCAATTCGCAATGGAACGTCGAGGAATTCTGGATCGGAAATAGTGTCAACGGGACAATGCTTATCGAAGGAGGGGGCAAAGCCACAAGTTTTCGCAGCTACATTGGTATGTCAAACGACATCAACGGCCAAGTGGTTGTCGATGGCGCCGGTTCACAGTGGACCACGTGGGGCGACCTCTTCGTCGGCCTAGGCGGTTCCGGAGCACTCCACGTAGGTCATGGGGGCGCTGTCAATTCCTACTACACCGTTATCGGACAACACTCCGGCTCTCAAGGTGTTGTGACATTAAGCGGAGCGGGTTCGTCTTTGGATGCAGCATATATCACCATCAGCGACTTGGGTTCTGGCGCATTAAACATTCTCAACGGGGCCACGGTCTCCAGTGGTAGCGCCATTGTTGGGATGAGCGGCCCGGCGACCGTTGTCGTGTCGGGCTCAGGTGCGCAGTGGAATTTGAGCGATCGACTTGAAATTGGCAGACTTGACGGTTCCGGAGCAAGCATTGCATCCTTTACCATCGGGCCGGGGGGAACGGTCGATGTCGGCGGCAGGATGCAACTCAATGATGGCGCAACGTTGAATTTACATGGCGGCACGCTGCGGCTGAACGACACTCAGTTTACACACACGTCCGCCAGCATGATCAACTACCTGTCCGGCACACTGCAACTGGCCGGTGATCGCACGATCGGAACGGATGCAGCGACGACCGCGTTCTTCGGCACCTCTCCAAACATTGGTGCGGGAAAACACCTGCGCGTGGAAGGCATGGCCAATCTGTTCGCTCCCGTGACTTTGAGTGGTGGGACATTCTCTGTCGGCAACTTGCAAAACGCTTCGCTGCTGAACTTTCAGAATGGCACGTTCAATCTCACTGGATCGAGCTTGAATATCGGCAACGGCGGGATGCTTGGCGACATGCTGGAAGTCAATCATCAACAGACCTACAACATCACCCAAACTGCGACCGTTCATTCCGACGGCGCCTTGTTCGTCAACAACGGCGGGCGATTCCAATCGCAAATCCTGACCAACTACGGCGATATCTTCTTGGGCGGCAACAACGCGCGTATCACCGCGACGGCAGAAGAAGCCATTCGCAATTACGGATTGGTTTCGGGGGCGGGCCGGATCCAAGGAGAGTTTTCCAATCGTGCGGGAGGTATCGTGGAACTGGAGGCCGGAAAACGCCTGACGTTCACCGACCACTTCGCGAACCAGCAAGGCGCGCGGCTGATCGGCCGCGGACAAATGGCCGCGCCGGGAATCGCCAACTACGGCGAGATACTCTTCTCCGGCGGATTCACCGATATCCATGCCCCGATCATCGGTTGGAGCGACTCGCAGATGATCATCACCGGTGGCGGCACGACCACCGTTTTTGGCGATGTTGAGATCAAGGGGGGTGCTGAATTGCGCATCTCCGATTTCAGCAACGGTGTCTTCTTCGATCACGTTCAATTGCGAAACGGTGCCCTGTTGACCGGTGGCGGAAACGCCTTTTTTGAGGGATCGCTGGGAATCGGCGACAGCCCTTCCCGCCAAGAATTCAATTTCAACGTCACACTCGGGCCAACCAGCAACTTGCTCGTCGAAATCGCTGGCGTGGACCCGTTTTTGCCAGAGTTCGACCAGTACATTTTTCTCAAAAACCTGACGCTGCAAGGCGGCGCGCTGACGTTGGATCTGATCGGCCTGAACCCCGGCGATTTGGCCTATCAACCGCAACTGGGCGACCGCTTCAACGTGTTTGAAGTGCAGGGACAATGGACTGGACAGTTCGGCAGCTACTTCTTGCCCGTGTTGGGGACAGGACTGGAGTGGAATCTGTCACAACTCTACAGCCACGGGGCGATCTACGTTTCGCAGGTTATCCCAGAACCCACGACTGCCTTGGTTCTATTCCTGGCGCTCGCTGGCCTCTTGTCTTACCGAAGGAGGCCGGACCTTGGGCTGGCATCCAAGCCTTAGGCGAACTCTTGCCGGTTTGATGAGCATTTTCAATCCGAACGGTTCTGTCGATTTAATTCGTGGACTACCGGTTGCCACATATTGAACTACAATGCTGTAGATGCGTAAGAAGCTTCGCTTCAATATGTTGCACGACGAATAACGTCCAACAGGATAACCACGATGAAATTTCAGTTCACTTCGATCCTTCGTGCGCGCTTCCATGGGTTGTGGATAGCTGTCGCGATCAGCCTGGTTGTCGTCACCGGCAGAATGGTTTGGGCGCAGCCCGAACAGCAGGCGACCGCCGACCGGACGCTCCCCGTGTTCGTCGATGGCGAAGCGCAAGTCGTTCCCGGATTCCGCAATCGGAACGATTGGATCAGGCATGACTTGTTTGTGGAAACCGAATTCGACTCCGACGGCGACGGCAAACTCGATCGCGTCCATGTCGCGGTAACCCGCCCTCAACAGACCGATTCCGAAGGGCTCAAAGTCCCTGTGATTTATAATACCAGTCCCTATTTTGCCGGGACTGGCTCGACCGGCAAACAGTACTTTTGGAACCCGCGGCAGGAACTGGGGGACGCCCCACCCCCGCGCGAAGATCCACCCCCCATCGCCCATCGCAGCCTGCGACCGGTGATTTCGAACGCCAATGTTGACGAGTGGGTTCCACGCGGATTTGCAGTCGTTCACTCCGAATCGCCGGGGACCGGATTGTCACAAGGTTGCCCCACGGTCGGTGGACCCAACGAATCGTTGGCCCCCAAAGCGGTTATCGATTGGCTGAATGGTCGGGCCAAAGGCTACACGGAATTGGACAGCGATGAAGAGGTGGTGGCCTATTGGTGCACGGGTAAAGTCGGCATGATCGGGACGTCCTACGAAGGGACCTTGCCGCTGGCGGCCGCGACGACCGGCGTCGAAGGCCTCGAGTGCATCATTCCTGTCGCACCCAACACCTCGTACTACCATTACTATCGCTCGTACGGTCTGATTCGCCATCCCGGCGGCTGGATGGGCGAAGATATCGACGTCCTGTTCGACTTTATCAACAGCGGCCACCCCGATATGCGCGACCACTGCATTTGCGAAGTCCGCGACAAGGAACTGCGCGGGAACTTCGATCGCGAGCAGGGGAACTACAACGAATTCTGGGCCGGTCGGGATTATCTCAATCAACTCGACAACTTGAAGGCGGCCACACTGATGTGCCATGCCTTCAACGACTGGAACGTCATGCCCGAACACAGCTACCGGATTTACAAAGCCCTCAAGGAAAAAGGAGTGCCGGTACAGTATTACAATCACCAAGGCGGCCACGGCGGCGATCCGCCACTCAAAATGAAAAACCGCTGGTTCACGCGGTATTTGTACGGCATCGAGAACGGTGTCGAAAACGATCCCCGCTCGTGGATTGTCCGCGAATCGGATCGCCGCGATTCGCCGACATCTTATCCCGACTATCCACACCCGGATGCGGTCCCGCTTGAGTTCTTTTTGCATCCAGGTGGAGATCAGATCGGCGGATTGCAACTGACGGCGGCCGCCGATCCGGGTTGCGAAAAACTGGTGGACGATTTCAACATCACCGGCTCGGACCTGGCTCAGGCAGAGTCGTCCGCGCATCGCTTGTTGTACGCGACCGCCGAGCTCACTCAGGATGTTCACATTTCGGGCGTGCCACGCGTGACCATTCGACTGGCCTGCGATCGCCCGGCCTGCAATTTGTCGGTATGGTTGGTTTCGCTCCCCTGGACGCAGAGCCGTCGGATCACGGACAACATCATCACTCGCGGCTGGGCCAATCCGCAGAACTATCGCTCGTTGACGGAAAGTGAACCGCTGGAGCCGGGTCGGTTTTATGAGATGACGTTTGACTTGCAGCCCGACGACCAAATCATTCCGGCCGGGCAGCGGATCGGCTTGATGATTTTTTCTAGCGACTACGACTTCACGCTCTGGCCCGAACCGGGGACCGAGTTGACAATCGACTTGTCGGGGACGCGGTTGGAGTTGCCGATTGTCGGCGGTGCGCCGGCCGTTAAGATCCCGTAACGAATTGCCGATAGTGGCGACTGCTGAAAC
>DAOLCX010000219.1:0-5532 GCA_035327685.1 Pirellulaceae bacterium
TTGTAGATCGAAACCCTGTGAGTGTCGCAGATCGATTCGTCCAAGCTAACGTGTTATGTCAAACGACTTGCTCCATGCACCCTGCATTTCGTCAACGGTTGCATTTTTTACGCGTTTCTAAGAAAGGGCTTGTTGGATGAGTTTTGTGTCGAAGTAGTTGATCGACATGCCAGCGTCCACCACCAGCGATTGGGCGTTGATCCCGGAAGCGCGAGGACTCAACAGAAAACATACGACGCTAGCTGCTTCTGGTGTGGTGACCGCTTCACCGCGCGGAATGACCCGTTCGGCGTACAAGTACGCATCGACGTACCCAGGAATACCTGCCGAGGCCGACGTTTTTAGTAGCCCGGGTGCCACAGCGTTGAACCGCACCTTGGAAAAACTGCTAAAACTCTTGGCCAGGAAGGCCAACGACGACTCCAAAGCGGCTTTCACAGGCGCCATAAACCCGTAGTTCTCATTGGCCATCCGCGTAGTCGAAATCGAGACCGTGACGACTGACGCATCGGATTCCAAAACGTCCTGGAAATGATGGGCAATGGCGATCAAAGAAAAACACGAAATATCAACCGTTCGAAGAAACTGAGCCTTGCCCGTTTCATGAAATGGTTTCATACCTGCTGAATAGTCGGCGAATGCAATCGAATGAACCAAACCTGCGATCTTTCCATGGCGGTCTTGAATCGATTGAGCTACCCCCGCGATCTGTTCTTCAAACTCGACATCGCAAACATAGATGCTTCGGCCAGGCAGCCATTTGGCAATTGTTTCCGCACGCTGGGGACTTCGGACAACATAAATGACTTCTGCACGGGCGGCTTCCAGCATTTGCCCCACATGCCAGGCGACACTCTTTTTGTTGGCCACACCAAATACCACGATTCGTTTTCCCGCCAGTCTGAGAAAATCTTCTGGTTGATTCATGAGTCAGACTCCAACTGTGGCTGTGCAACCGTGCACGCCAAACTCAATCGAAAGGCGATTTGTTGGTCAACGCGGCCGATGGCCGATAGGTAAAAGGCGTTTTTGAGTTGTTCGTCAAGTACCACGTCGATGACCAACGTATCACCTGGTCGCACCAACCGTTTGAACCGTACATCATTCAATCTCGTCAGGACAGGGACGCCTGGTGCCTCGATCGCCCGCTTGGCCAGCAACACCGCAGCGGCTTGAGCAGCACATTCACAAAGGACCACGCCTGGTACCAGCGGGAATTCGGGGTAATGCCCCTGGAAGAAAAACTCTTCAGGGCGGAAGGTTTTCTCGGCTCGCAAGGTTGTCTCGCTCCATTCCGAGACGCGGTCAACCAGCAGCATCGGCGGTCGGTGCGGGATCCATTGACAGATTTCTTGTTGATCCATGGTTCAACTCCGGAGGGGATTGATTCAGGCCATGACAGCGGCCGGTGGAGAGCGATCACTAGCCCCCAGGTAATTCAACACATCGTTGGCAACGATGACGCCATAGTTGATCGTCCCAAGCCAGCCGGACATGATGATGCCACAACTTCCCGCGTGATACAGTCCGCCGATTTGTTGCGGGAGTCCCCGACTGACTGCCAGCCCCTCAAATTTGGTGCCAAAACTGGCTCCGGCGATGTGCCTCGTGTAATGTTCAAACGTGCACGGTGTTGCGGCTTCGACATGTTCGATGCGTTGCCGACAGTTGGGGACATATTGCTCCAGTGCATCGAGTGTCTTTTCGATCAAGTCTTGCTTACTGGCGAGATACTCCTCACGGCTCAGCGATTTCCAATCGTCATAGTTTGCATTCGTGCTGCTGACGATCAGGTAACGTCGTTCTTTGGCTTGAGGTCGGATTTCGGGATAGTAAAACGAAAACGTGCGGCTGGTGATATTTCGGCTCAACAGCAATTCCGTCGAAAAGCGAGGGGCGGTACTGCAGAACAACAAGTCACCGGTGGCTGGGTCAATTGCCTCCCCGGGCTTGAGCGCCATATAAACCTGTGTGCTGGAATTGTTAAGCCGGACGGCTTGAGCTTGTTCTACAAACCCTTGGTCGAAATGCTGTTGGCCGACCATGCCGAATATCGTACCGAGCAAATTGGCGTTCGAGACCACGCTTTCCGTACGAATCTGGCGGCCATTGACTTGGACTCCTGCGATGCGATCGCCCTGGACCAGGATGCGTTCCACATTGCAGCGGATACGGATATCGACTCCTTGACGCCGCAATTCAGCCTCCATCGATTTGACCAGGCCGTCTGTTCCGCCTTGAAACGTATAAACCCCTTTGGACATAAAGTTTGAGAAGACGATGCCATAAGTAATCGCCGGATCCTCCAGGGTTGAACCATTGGCATACGTGATTGGTTCCATCAATAGCCGCACCACATCATCTCGTCCCGGAAAGAACTGGTCGAACAATTGCTGCGTGGTCAGCGATTGATCATCGTAAAAGTTCATTCCCCGCGCGGTGTCAAAAAATCGCTCCACCGTTCCCAACTCGACGCCAAACCGCGTCGTCAACAATTTCGTAAAATCCGCCCGATCGAAAGTGGTGGTCAGGGAAAACATGGGGTTATCGAAGCGGATATGGCGCAACTGGATAATCGAATCCGCGATTTCGGATGTCCAATAGCGGCGGCAGCTTTTCACCATGCCGTGAGGGAAACCGTGCAGAGAAATGTCAAACAGATGCCCACCGGGGCGCTTGAACCAGGTTGCCAATCCGCCAAGTTTGTAATGTTGCTCCACAAGCAGCACACGGTGGCCTTCGCGCGCCAGCACGTTGGCAGCGGTTAACCCGCCCAGACCGCTTCCGATCACGACGACATCATAATGATCTCGCACGCCACTTAAAAAGTCTTTCGGCATGTACTTCCCGATGCGTTTGGCTGATGCACTTTGTAACCGTTCACCGAATTGATGGCCAAGCCTGGTTCCGGTGCGTTCCGCAAGTCGTCTTGTTGTCGATCGAAACCCTGTGAATGTCGCAGATCGATTCGTCCAAGTTAACGTGTTTTATCGAACGACGTGCTCCAAGCACCCTACATTTCGTGAACGGTTGCTGCATTTTGAACCACTCAAGATACGCCACAGGGACGCAAAACTCAATCCTTAAGGCAATGGCGATTGGCCATAGCGATGCCGCTCAGCAAGGCCCCCACAATGCCAATAAATCCCTGATCGGTTCCGCAGATAAACAAGTTCGGAACTGCAGTGGTGCCATCCAGCCGTTTATCTGGAGCACCGTACACGGCGCCATTGTCGTGCCAGGTGTACCGGTAGATGGTGGTCGGCGTAAACATATCGGTGTCGATCACATAGGGGCGGAAATCCGGCATGAAGCGGGCGGCGGCGGCCGCCGTCTGATCGTACCAACGCAACTTCTCGCGGCGATAGGCGGGTTCGTCCAGTTCTCGCCAACGATCGAAGCTGGCAATGGCCGTAATCCGAATCAGCCCCTCAGGCAGCTCCCCCTCGCCCGGTCCATACAGATAGTTGTTCGGCGAACAGATCACTCCTGTCCGCGCATCACACAACCCGTGCTCCGGTCGCCGCCAATGAAAGTGCTCCGAGTCATTAAAAAACACAATCGTATCGTCAAAACCTATTTCCTGAGGTTGTCGGTCGAGGACTGACATTGTTTCCACAAAGGACATTTGTCCTGGTGCGACCGATTCAAGCGGGCTCTCCGATTGGCACAAGCGCAAGGTTTCCACATGCCCCGCCGAGGAAAGAATTCGCTGACCAAACAGCTGTTGACCGTTATCGAGTTCAACGCCCACCGCCCGACCTTGATCCAAGAGGATCCGATTGACGCCGCGGCGCAACATCAACTCGCCACCCAACGACCGAAACCGCTTGACCAGATTGCTGAGTATCAGCCGCACACCTTTAAACGGACGACCGAATCCCTCAAAGAAAATACTGCGGAACATGATGCAAAAGGAGCCCCAGGTCATGTCATCTTCGCGGGGGTTGCCGTACCACATCAGCGGGCACAGCAACATCTCGGTCAACAGCGGATCGCGCAGATACGTTTGCAGGTGGTCGCGGGCCGATTGTTGAAACATGTCTTGGGTCAAATGATCGTAATCGACGATCGCGTCACACAACCGAGCGAATCCATCGCGCTGGTCGGGAAAGGCGCGTGCCACTTCGCTGGCCAGTTTTTCGGGATGATTGTTGAAACGCAACGTCACCTCGGGAAATGCAATTCGCGAGCCGCGTTGCGGGGCCAACGCGAACTCTTCCCAACGAAACCGCAATTGCCGGAGGATCCGATGCCAAGGCCCCCGCTTGGTTTGAGGACCCGTGAAGTTGGTCACGGCATGCAGGCCGACATCGTAGTCGCGGCGATTGAGTCGATAAAACGAATTCAAGCCACCAATGGTAGTATGCCGCTCGAGAATACAGACGCGTTGCTCGTAGTAGGCCAACCGAATCCCGGCCGCCAAACCCGACATGCCCGCACCAATAATAATTGTGTCGTACATGATTCGAGGTAGCCGTTAACCGATTCTAGCGGACAGGCGTGATTGCAGAACAATGGTCCTCAGTTGTTCATCTCTCAACAATCGTAAGCCCAGCCAAGGTATCGAACAATTGAGGACCATTGTTCCACAATGTCGTGAAGGGCTATGATTCGAGTTGGTGGTCGGCCCAACCTTGCCCATTGCAGCGCTAAACGCCCGTTGGCTACGACCCGACCGTCGCTCCCGACATCCGAGGCAACAAGTAGTTCACGGTGCTGTCCATCGAGGCCAACTGCCCGTAGTCTTCCTCTGGAATCTGCACTCGGTAGCGCTTGCGGAGTTCCATTACAATGTCCAGGAAATCCATGCTGTCGAGCTCCATTTGTTCGCGAAATGGCAGGCTGTCATCCAGTTTAGTGAGATCTTCGTCGAGGGCAATATCTGACAAAATTTCGATGATTACTTGCCTGATTTCTTCTGGCGTCATGTATCAATACTCCATGTTCCTGGCCTAAATTCGTTTGACAATCAGCGCTGAATTGATTCCCAACATGCCAAACGAATTATTCAAAATGTATTCTACGCGATCCAAGCGTCGCGGTTCATTGACCACTAGACCCGCGATCTCGCATTCCGGGTCGAGTTCGTCAACGTTGATCGTGGGATGCACCCAGCGGTCCTCAAAAGCCGGCAGGTTGCCAGCCAGTTCGATGGCCCCGGCGGCGCCCATCGAATGCCCAATAAAGCTCTTGGCGTTGTTGATCCATGTCTTTTCCGAACGGCCAAAGACATCGCGCACCGCCTCGCATTCCAGCACGTCGCCGTTGGGCGTCCCGGTAGCATGGGTACTGACGATATCGATTTGTTCCGGGGCCAATCCGGCGCGACGCAAAGCCAGTCGCATGCATTCCGCTTGGCGCTGGGCGTTCGGCAAGACAAAGTCGGTCGCATCGGTATTCATCGCATAGCCAACGATTTCGCCATAGATCTGAGCGCCGCGCAGGCGAGCGTCGCTGAGTCTTTCCAGCGTATAGATACATCCCCCTTCGGCGACGACGATCCCATTGCGTTTTGTGTCGAAAGGCCTC
>DAOLCX010000220.1:0-5520 GCA_035327685.1 Pirellulaceae bacterium
CGCCGCGCCGTTGCAATCCGTTTGGCCAACGCGTCCGGATCGTGCGCCCGACCGATCGCGTCGTCCATTTCGATTTTTTCTTCCAGCCACAACTTGAACAAACAGTCATCCATCAACATCATGCCGTACTTGGCACCCGTTTGGATGGCCGAATTGATTCGGAAAGTCTTGTTTTCGCGGATCAAGTTCGACACGGCTGGCGTGACGACCAATGACTCGAAACCGGCAATTCGACCCCCACCAATCCGCGGCAACAACGTCTGGGCCAACACGCCAATCAACGAAGTGGAAAGCTGCGTCCGAATCTGATCCTGCAAATTGCCGGGAAAGGCGTCGATGATCCGGTTGACCGTTCCCTGAGCACTGTTGGTGTGCAACGTGGCAAACACAATGTGCCCCGTTTCGGCCGCTGTGATCGCAGCCTCCATCGTTTCCAGATCGCGCATTTCGCCGACGAGGATCACATCCGGGTCTTGTCGCAATGCGCGACGGATCGCTTCGGCGAAACTCGGCACATCGACGTTGACTTCCCGCTGATTGACAATCGATTTCTTGTGATAGTGGAAAAACTCGATCGGGTCTTCAATGGTAATGATATGGTGGTCAACCCGTTCGTTGATGTAGTTCACCAGCGAAGCCAGCGTCGTGCTCTTTCCGGACCCGGTGGGACCGGTCACCAGAATCAAACCGCGCGGACGCATGACCAATTTAGTAAACACGTCCGGCACGCCCAGAAACTCCGGCGTCAACATGTCGTTGGGAATCTGCCGCAACACCATCGAGATGTTGCCGCGCTGTTTGAAAATCGACACACGGAACCGGGCTTTGTCGGCATAGGCAAAGCCGAAATCCGAACCGCCAACTTCCTGCAACTCGCGTTGGCAGCGCTCCGGTGAAATACTCTTCATCAACGCCACCGTGTCCTCTTGGTCGAGGACCTTGGTTTCCAAGCGGCGGAGTCGGCCATGTAGCCGAAATACTGGAGGTTGACCGACCGAAATGTGGATGTCGCTGGCGCCCTGTTTGACGCAAGCTTCCAACAGTTTGTCGATTAGTACAGTTGCCATGCGCTAACTCTTCTGCCCGAGTCGTGTACTCAAAACAACAGGATCAATAATCTCAAAATACACACAAAAACGACTTTTCGGCAGAATCCGCACCCCCCAAGTCTTCAAAAAAGCGGAATTTTCGTCGTAATTTTAGGAATGTGGCGCTCCAAAGTCCAAGAAACGCCGCTCAGCTACCTGGTTTGGGTCAAAAAGGGGCGCGATTCAGCGCCTCGCAAAAACAACAAATTAACCCCTCTGACGCGATCGATCTGGTTGACCTAATAGACGTGATTGACCTGCCGGACCGGTCGATGCCCATCAATAGTCCTGCTCGGTTCGTTTGGCCACCCGATAGACTTCCTCGAAAGTCGTGATTCCTGCCAACACTTTCTTGATGCCGTCGCGAAATAACGTGTCCATTTTTTGATGTTCAATCGCGAATCGGCGAATGGCTTGCGTCGATTCGTTGCGATAGATCATTTCTCGCACTTTGGAGGTGACTAACAGCAATTCGTAAATGCCGATTCGACCTTTGTAGCCAGTCTTCTGACAGGAATTACAGCCCTTTCCTTTCATGAAACTCGCATTGGCTATCTGTTCGGGCGTCAATCCCACTTCCTGAATCACCGCCTCCGGGGGAGTATGCCGAGCTTTGCACTTGGGACAAATAGTCCGAACCAGGCGCTGGGCGAGAATGGCCACGACGCTGCTGGCGACCAAATAACTGGGTACGCCCATGTCAATCATGCGCGTGATAGCGCTAGGCGCATCGTTCGTATGGAGTGTACTGAAAACCAAGTGTCCAGTTAAGCTGGCCTGAATCCCCATCGAAACAGTCTCGGCATCTCGCATTTCACCGACGAGGATGATATTGGGAGCCTGCCGCAACATCGAGCGGATAATGCGGGCAAAGTCCAGTCCAATATTGTGGCGCACCTCGACCTGATTGATACCCGGCAAATAATACTCGACAGGGTCTTCTGCCGTAATGATCTTTCGGTCCGGACGGTTGAGTTGGTTTAGCCCGGCGTAAAGCGTGGTCGTTTTTCCGGAGCCTGTTGGCCCAGTCACCAAAATGATGCCGTTGGGTCGTCGAATCAGCCCGTTAAACGTCTGATACGTCTCGTTGGAGAATCCAAGCTGCTTGACGCTGACGCGGATATTGTCCTTGTCCAGCAGCCGCATGACCGCTGATTGGCCGTGGCTGGTGGGGATCACACTGACCCGCAGATCAAGCTCCTTTTCGCCGATCGACACCTTGATCCGACCGTCTTGCGGTCGTCGGCGTTCGGCAATATCGATTCTGGACAGGATTTTGACGCGCGAGATCACAGCGCTCAACTGACGGCGGGGGAGCGTGTCCCGTTCGTGGAGAACGCCGTCAATTCGGTAGCGAATGCGGACTCGATCTTCGAAAGGCTCGATGTGGATGTCGGAGGCCCTCAACTGCACGGCTTCCGTAATCATCAGCCGCACGAGTCTGACAATCGGGGCACTTGATTCGTCTTCAGCTTCTTCAACTTCGGCCGATTCGTCCACGGTTTCGGTGAAATCGATCGCTGTATCCGTGAATTCTTGCAGAATCGAGTCAGCCGATTCACCTTCGATCTGTCCGTAGAGTTGGTTGATATATTCGAGAATTTTTGAGCGAGGCGCCAGTGCCACGGCAATATCTCGATTCAGGATAAACCGCAGGTTTTCCATCATTTGAACATCGGAGGGGTTGCTCATGGCGACGGTCAATCGTCCATCGCTCAATTCCAGCGGGAGGACCACATTTTCGCGGGCAACCGATTCGGGCATCAATTCGATGACCCTTTCGGGGATATTCGTACGGTCGAGATCGATGTAGGGGAGGCGATAGATTTTCGCCTGGGCCCGCATCACTTCTTCTTCCGTGGCATAGCCCAATTTGACCAGCGCTTGCGGCAAACTTGTGTTCGTTTGACGTGCCAGATTTTCGGCGTCGTTGACCTGGTCCTTGCTCAGGACACCTGACTTGATCAACGCCGTTACAAATGTATTATCAGGAATGTGCATTGGTTCTCCCCTGCTCGCCCCCGCGAGGATTCTCTTCAATAATCATCTTAACCATCTTTGCGGCAGAATAGAATTGACTTTCATTCAAAATAATGGAAGACAGGGGCGGCGTTGTTCCCGGGCGGAAAGTCCGATATTGACGTCACTTTGACCGGGGATCCACGACCAAGATGAGGCGGATTTCTTTTTCAGCGGTGGATGCCCATCTCAACCGCAACCAGGAATGGGAATGCACCGCTAAGGGGGGCGGGAGTCTTTTTTAGGTCCAAAGCAGGGCTTGGCCCCACCAAGAGGCACTTGCCCGACCCGAAAATGTCTCCGCCCCATTCGGCGCCAAAATCCGCATGTGCGAGACCTGACATGGACACGAAATCCCTTGGCGTTCAGCCATGTTTCCCGGCCTAACGATTTTAATGGTCGTTTGAGTTATAAGGTACTCGACCCGCATCTTTGCCACCTGGGCCTCGATGTGGAAAGGCCCGCTCGCCGCCTGGAAGGTTCACTATGAATTGAGTTTTCCAACGTATTGGCTATGCTAAACAGAGTGAGACGATCCTGCACCAGACGCAAACCGGCACTGGTCACAGGGCGGCCGACTAGCCAATAGGGACTAGGGTTCCCCTGGTAATAACGGCCAAGTGAGTGTTGAACCAACGATTTTTGGAACGCTGCATTGTGTTCGAGCGTCACTTTTTTCGCGTCGCACATTAGCGATTTGCGGTAACGCTGCACGAGCCAAGTAAATAGCGAGGGGGGCAAAATGTTACGTAACACAAAAGATCCACGTCTGGGTCCCAAGGATCATTGTTCACACCGAATGTTGTTATGCGGAATCGCGGTATTCGTGTTGGGGGCCGGATCCCTGAATCAGGTCGTCGGCCAGCACTACGATGCCTTGCCGATGAACGATCAATTCGTGTTGGCCTCGACTGAAAACTGGGACTTGCTCAGTATCGATGAGCGCAACCAGATTACAGCGCGAAATCGGGCGGTTTCGGAACGCCGCCGCGAGGCGATGGAATTGGCCAGACGCGTTTTGCGCGGGGAAGCGCAGCGGAACGACAGCTTCGATCAGTTTGTTCGCGAAGTTGTTTTGGCCGGGATGGCTCAGACTGACGAACAGTCTTTGTCGGAAATGGGCAAGCGACGCGCAGAATTCTTACGGCAGTTTCTGGGAGCTGAGTTTTCAGGGGCCAAC
Organism: Pirellulaceae bacterium; assembly: GCA_035327685.1. Taxonomy (GTDB): domain Bacteria; phylum Planctomycetota; class Planctomycetia; order Pirellulales; family Pirellulaceae; genus BJ22. Next base: position 4,288 of record DAOLCX010000220.1, read on the forward strand.
CGGATCTACTTGATCGAACAGTTGGTGATTCCGACGATGCGCCAAGTCGCTGAAGGCAATTACCATCCCTCTGCGCGAGTGAATGCGGCTGTTTTGATTGGTCAATTGAACAATTCAGAATTTGATAGTGCCACGCGCCGACCGCCGATTCCCAATCTCCAATCGGTACGAGCTATTTTGGATCTGGTTGAGAACCCAGGTCTGCCGCTGTACGTCAAGGCGGCCGCATTTTCTGGTTTGCAACGGGTTGCACAGTTGCACGGAAGTAACGCCGCGCGATTGGATGCTGCGGAATTGCAGCGAATCGTTGTAATTTCAACTGCCATTGCAGGAGGGGACGCGGATGGTCAGGGCGCTTGGGATCCGGAGGGGAACGTTTGGCTCCGGCGCCGGGCTGTCCAAGTATTGGGTGAGTTGCGGCAAACCGGCCCTGCCAGTGAAGTGGTGACGTTGTTGAATCGCGTGCTCGGCGATGATGCTCTGGACGTCTGGCTGCGATTTGATGCCGTTGTGGCGTTAGGGCAACTCAACTATGCCTCCGCCGATGTGGCTCAAGTTGGCTTGACTCTCAAAAATGTGACTGCTTTTTTGGCTGGCGTTTTGGAGCACGAAAGCCAGCAGATTGTGGCTGATGTCGAAGACTTGGTGGCTCTTAATTTGCTGCTCGAAGGAAACTACCTCGGTACGAAAGGCGCACAACTGGCAGATCGAGGTTCACAGTTCCAAACAGCCTCTGGTATGACCGACTCCTCGGGATCGGGCGCCGGTGCGTCGGATGCCAATGAGAAGACAACCTTTGAGATGCCAGTTTATTACACCAATGTGTTGCGTCGCAAATGCAAGACCTATGTGTATTTTGTGCAGTCGGCACTGAAGAATGAGGCTTTTGGCCGCTTCGGTACTGCCGAGGAGAAACGATTGCTGGCTGACGTGAAAGCTATTTTGGACCGGCTTTTGAAAGACAGCGATGTCGGGCTCAAAGACCTGAGTCGCCCCGATGAACCTGCTGTGCGCTCGCCGATTGCGGGAGAGCCGCAAATTAAGAAAAGCACGACCACACAAATGATGGAGTTGTTCGAATCGGCCAGTCTTAGCTTGTACGCACTCATCGGCGGCAAGCCAACGGACGCCGCCGAAACGTCAACGGACGGCGCTGCGGCGAACCAAAACTAAGTGCGAGGCACGTGCGGCGATCAGCGCGATAGCTAACGGCAGCCATCCAAAACAGAGGTC
>DAOLCX010000221.1:0-5519 GCA_035327685.1 Pirellulaceae bacterium
CGGCAGGCGGAACAAGAATTTGTCCCGTTTGCTCCGTGGGACTATATCAGGCGCATCGAACGGGGAAAGCCCGTCGACCCGTTGTTGCTCCAAATCCTTCCGGTGGCCGACGAAGTAATTCATTCACCCGGTTTTGTCCGGGATCCACTGAACGAATTCAGCGATTGCGTGCCGATCGGCGGCGATCATCGGAACGATACGGCAGACTTCAGTGCCGCTTCAGCTTCATCAACCACCCGTTCGATTCTGACGAAGTATGCTGGACGCGCCCTGATCGTTCTCACAGGCACGTGCGCCATCCATTGCCGCTATTGTTTTCGCAGGCACTACCCGTACGGAGACATTGCCAAATCGCGAGAGGCGTGGGGCGCCGCACTCGATATGGCGGCTCGCGATCCACAAATCCGAGAATTGATTCTCAGTGGAGGCGATCCACTAACGTTGGTGGATGAGCAACTCGACTGGTTCCTGCAACAAACCACCAAGATCCCTCAGCTTGAACGGATTCGAATTCATACGCGATTGCCGTTGGTGATTCCACAACGGATCACGACCAACCTCTGCGCAGCGTTGGAAAATGCCGGACTGCCGTTGGCTTTTGTCTGGCATATCAATCATCCGCGAGAAATCGATGACCTGGTTCGCGCGGCTGCGGCCCGGTTGAAGGCTGTCCCGAACGTCACCCAATTGAACCAATCGGTGTTGTTGCGTGGAATTAACGATTCGGTCACTACTCTAGCGGCTTTAAGCGAGCGATTGTTCGATATGGGGGTCGTCCCTTATTACCTTCACCAATTGGATCGGGTCCAAGGCGCGGCCCATTTTGAAGTTCCGTGGGAAACAGGTGTCAGCTTGATTCATGCATTGCGGGCGATGCTGCCGGGATATTTGGTCCCCCGTTTCGTCATCGAAACCCCCGGAGCGGCCAGCAAAACGGTCCTCGCATGACGATTCGAGCCCCGTGTGGCGCTTCTGAATCTAGTGGCAAATTGACGATTCGCCAATTTCCCGTGCAAGATTTCCATGATTGGAACGAATCGGGTAACCGTTGGCCGAAAACCGGTTAAAATGTACAGGAGGTGAAAGCATGGGGAAAATGCCAGAAGTTGACGCGCAAGTGGGAACCCGGGTGGTGTTTTTGGACCAGACTGGTGCCAAAAGTGTCGATGCGGTGGTCGCCCATACGATCACGGTCAAGCGCATCTTGCCGAGTATCATTACCAAAATGAACTTGCCGGTGATTGGTCCAGACGGCCAACCGATGAGCTACAGTCTGGACCACAAGGAGGGAGGTCGCCGCCTGTTGGAAAATGAAACGTTGGTGGATGCCAAGGTCCGCGACGGCGATCATTTGATTATTTACCCGGAGATCGTGGCCGGGGCTGGATGGAGGAAATAGCCACTATGCCATCGCCCCGCGAAAAACGATTGTATGCCGACTATGAGGGTCTGAAGCTACTGGTCCGCGAGTCGTCGATATTACAGGTCGATTCGCGCGGCCAGCCACCCCAAATGTATCGGGTCCGGTTTCACGGCTGGGGCCTGCGGTTGGGTGCCAACGGTCAGATCGAATCGACCAACGAACATGAAGCAACGATCGAGTTAGGGGCGGCCTACCCGCGGATGATGCCCACCATTATCTGGCGTACGAGCATTTTTCACCCGAACATTTCGCACAATGGTGTGGTTTGTTTGGGAGGATTTGCCACGCATTGGGTCCCCAGCGTGACGCTCAACCAATTGTGCCACATGCTGTGGGATATGGTTCGCTACCAAAATTTCGATTCGGACAGTCCTTACAATCGGGAAGCGGCGTTGTGGATCAAATCTCAAACGCGTGTGAGATTCCCGGTGGACTCCCGCCCGTTGCGCGACCGTCTGGCTGCTGGAGAACAACACGGCGCTCAGGCAACGGTAGTTCCGGCTGCTCACCAACGCCCAATGGAAACGAATCCTGCTGAAATTGTGTTTCTATAGCGGAGCAGCCGTTCACGAAATCGAAACGTAGAACAACTGTCCTCAATTGTTCAGGGCCTGGTTTCAGGTTCGACGACTTTGGACGGAGCAATGGAGGACAATTGGCTGAACCATCGGTTCCGCACAGTTTAACGTGAACGGCAAAGGGTAGGGGGCGTATCGATGACCGACTCGAAATGGAACGCGTCGGAAGGAAGCGGGCAGGCGCCGCGCGATCCGTTCACGATTGGTCTGGACGACCGCTATGACCGCTTGAAGCTGATCGGTTGGTGGGATCAACAGTTGCTCTCCCGCGCCAAAATCCTGGTGGTTGGCGCCGGGGCACTTGGCAACGAAGTAGTGAAAAACCTGGCATTGGTAGGCGCCGGTAAGATTTTGATTATCGATTTTGACCGGATCGAGCTCAGCAATTTATCGCGATCCGTCTTGTTTCGGGCCGAACATCAAGGCCGCAGCAAAGCCGAGGTCGCCGCCGAGATGGCGCGGCAACTCAATCCCGATTGCCAGATCGTCGGCTGGCAAGGTGACGTCTTGACCGACGTCGGTCTAGGTTTAGTCCACGATGCGGAGGTGGTGATCGGCTGCGTCGATAATCGCGAAGCGCGGCTGTGGATCAATCGCATGTGCTGGAAAGTGGGAACGCCTTGGATCGACGGCGGCATCCAGGAAATCAACGGCGTGTGCAAAGTCTTCGTCCCCGGAGACGGCGGTTGTTATGAATGTGCCATGACGGAAAATGACTACCGGTTGATTCAATTGCGTTATAGTTGTCCTCTGTTGTCTCGCGACGACTTGCAACAGGGCAAAGTCCCTACGGCCCCGACGATCGCGTCGATTATTGGTGGCCTGCAGGTGCAGGAAGCGCTCAAGTTATTGCATCGCAAATCAACTCAGAGTGGAACGGCGATCGTCTTTAACGGCGACAGCAATCAATGCTACTTGACACGGTACCCGGTTCGAGACGACTGTTTGTCGCATGAACACTACGCACCGATTATCGAACTGGATGTCCATTCTGATAGTACGGTCGCCGCGCTGTTCGCTGAATTGAATTTTGCCGGAATCAGGGCTCAGCGACTGGAACTGGACCGCGATTGGTTGATCGAGTTGTATTGCAGCCATTGCGGCAGCAGCCAACCCGTCGAGCAACCGATGTCGCGAGTGACTCAACGTCAAGCCGACTGCGGCAAGTGCGGTCAACCCCGCCAACCTCGAACGATCCACGAGGTGGAACTGGGGGGCTCGTGGGATCACAAGACGCTGTGTGAATTGGGTATCCCACGTCAGGATATCGTGAAGGTCCGAGGCACAAACCAGTTATATTACGTTCGTCTTGCAGGTGACCAGCATGTCCATGGAAATCGAATTTGGAGCTAGTCGTCAGCGCGAGCCGTCGCGTTCGCCGCGCCCGGAGCAAAACCCGGGACTGGCGGTACAGCGCTGCGGTTTGGAGCCGGACGGGCAACTCGATGTATATGCCGATCTGGATGTCTGGCAAGATATTTGGGAGCATGCGCGCAGTAATACTCGTGTGGAACTCGGCGGCGTGTTGATGGGTAGGATTTACATCGATCACGACGGGCGCAACTTTGTCATCGTTCAAGGGAGTATTCGAGCTGAACACTACGAAGCCACGCCCGGGAGTTTCAAGTTCACACATGAAAGCTGGAGCGAGATTACTCGGCAACAACAACTTCTGCCCCCCGAGCAGGTGATGGTTGGCTGGTACCACACGCATCCTGGATTTGGCGTGTTTTTGTCGAGTCTGGACGAGTTCATTTGCGAGAACTTTTTTGGCGGGTCGCACGATGTCGCACTGGTCCTCGATCCGAAAAGTGGCGACTCAGGCTGGTTTGTCCGGAGTGACACGGGCGCGTTGCATAAGTCGTCCGGATTTTTTGTAACCGTTCACCGGCGGCGAGGAAATGAACTGGCCGAGCAGGTGGCTCCGGCAGACTCCGCCCGGACCGAACTGCCCGGCTCGAACCAAGATCAAGCACCCAATGCGGATGAAGTTGATCAGGAACCCGGTTCGACGGCCACAGACCTTTCCATTTTAAAAGCAATCAGCGGCGCTCCCGGATTGGTGCTGATTGGTTTGCAGTCGCTGGCTATCATCGTGTTGGCGGTCTTGCTTTGGCAGGCCGGAACGACACCCGGTAGACTGTTCAGTGCACCCTCGGAATCAATGGTGCAGACTGAGTCGGCACCAATCACACTCTCTGAAAATCATCGACGTCGCGAAACGACATACCGCGAGTTGATTTCCGACTCGGTCGGACTCGATACGGTGACACTGTTTCCGCCGCGGCCGGCAAACGAAGATCAGATTGCCTTGTCACCCGCTACGATTCCTCACCAACACGAAGCGAACGGTCCGAAAACGACAACCTTCTGGATCGTCTGGATCAGTTCGGCGGTTGTCGTCGCAGCTTCCGGGAGCGTGTGGATCGCCAGCCGCTGGGCGCGGCGGCGCGAGGCTCAGCGCCGCTCTCAACTCAAACGTGAGTTTGCCACGTGGATGGATGCCGAGGCCGATGACGAGGGGGCATAGGAGATGGTTGCGCTTTTCTTGTTGTTCATTCCGATTGCGATCACGATTTTTGGAATTGTCGTGTTGGCGTGGTTGGTGCGGTGGCACCTGTTGAATCATGTTTATCGCGAGCTGGCCAAACGTTATGCCGGTTGGCTCGACAGACATTGGCTGTTGCCGATGCTGCGCGTTCCGTATCGCGGAGTTGAAACGCGAGTTTACAGCACATGGCGCGGACATGGCAGGATCCAACGGACGACGCTGGCGCGCGTCGCCTGGCCGAATCGGCGTCAGCGCTTATTGGCCTGCCATCCCGCTTTATTCTCGGATCTCCCCGCGCGGCGTTTTGGACGGATGGTGGAACTTCGCCATTCTCGGTCACCCAACGACCTGATGTTCATCACGAATGATGCCGATTGGGCGGGACAATGGTTGGAACAAGACCTCCTTGATCGATTGCAGGCGTTGTTAGTCGATGAAGTGGATCGAGCGACATGGTTGACGATCGAACGAGGGTGGCTGACTTTGCATCGCGCGGGATCCATGCGAGATCGGCCATCGCTGGAAGCCTTGTTGCGCGATGCCTGGCGGGCGTTTGATGTATTGACGCTGTTCAAACAACAAGGTGTGACATTTGTGAACGAGCAACGGTCGGTTGCCGCTCACGAAATCGTCTGCCCGGTTTGCAGCCAGACTGCCAGTGAGCCGCGTGTGATGTGCGCCAGTTGCAAGACCCCGCATTGCCGGGATTGTTGGGACTACAACGGCGGCTGTGCGGTATTCGCCTGTGGCGACAAAAAGTGCCAGGCCGCAACCTTAACTTGTCCCTGACAGCTCCAAGCTATTGTGCTACAATTGAGTCGTTTTTGGCTGAAGCGCGCGGCATTTGGCTTCTTACGACTAGCGGAAGAGGGACCAGATTCCGCGAGCAGGTCCTATTTGGGGACTCTGGGCATGAGTGGTCGGCTGCAAGGTGACCGTTCACGAAATGAAGGGTGCGTGGAGCAAG
>DAOLCX010000222.1:0-5516 GCA_035327685.1 Pirellulaceae bacterium
GCCGCCACAGTCGCCGAGGCTCCTGCCATAGTCGAAATAACCATTCCAATCCCATCCGCTGCATCCAACGCGGGGCCATGGGTTTCACGCCGGCGTGGAAATCAAACGCCGCACCGACACAGATCTGCACCGCGTCCAGGCGGTCCCTGTGCGCAAAAGCGAATTCATCTTGCTTGGGGCAGCCCAATCCAATAAAGACAATTCCCGCTCCGCTGGCCGCAATCCGCTCCACCACCTGTTGGTCCTCCTCGGCGGTCAATGGCCGAAAAGGGGGGGCGTCTCCGTGCAGCTTGAGATCGGGAAATCGCTCGCGCAAGACACGAGTCAGTCTTTCCAACACCTCAGGTGTTCCGCCATACAGATAAACACCAACCCGCGCTTCCGCAGCCGCTCGGCAAACTTGGACCATCAGTTCGGGGCCATAAACCCGGTCGCGAAGCTTTACCCGATGCAGCCAACGCAATGCCCACCGGACTGGTTGGCCGTCCGGAGTGACCGCATCAAATGAATTGACCTTCTGACAAAGCTCCGGGGAATCTGATGCGGTGACAATTGCATGCACCGCGTGACAACTGACGATCGCCGGCTGTCGCAATTGGGCGGCTCGCAAAATCGTTTGCGTCAACTCCTGATAAGTCGTGGCACTTACCAAAACCTGGAGTACCGGAAATTTCTGTGGCCAGAGTACCTGAAGCGCCGGCCCCGGGTTGTCCATCGGTTTAGACTTTGCGGAGGGCGGTGGCGATTCAATTGTCGGTGTCGAACTGTAATCCATCGTGTCACTCAAGTTGCGTTCGATGTGCGCAGGGCATGCGCCGCCAAGGCTTCATGATAAATAGAAATCAGCTCATTGTAATTCGTTTTTGGCGTGAATTTCTCCAGGTATTCTTGTCGCACCCTGGCCCGGAGGCGAGTTTGTACCTCGTGGTCGGCGAACATACCGCTCACTTTTTCGGCTAAGTCCTCGGCATTTCCGGGATCAAAAAAACGTCCTGTTTGATTTTCTTCCACCAATTCCAGCATGGCCCCGATCCGGGCAGCCAACACCGGTGTCCCGACCGCAAACGACTCAATCACCGTTCGGCCGAAGGGCTCGTACCAGATCGAAGGCATAATGGAGAACCTTGCATTGCCAAGTCTGCGACATACTTCTTCCAGGCTGCATTGACCGAGCCACTGGATGCGGGAATCTCGATCGGCTGCTTTTCGCACATCCCCCGCCAGGGGCCCGTCGCCCAGGATCATCAACGGCTGGTTGCCTGGAAGTCTGCTCCAGGCATCCAGCAACGTCATCAGGCCCTTTTCGGCGGACAGTCGCCCGACGAAAACTGCATATTCTCCCGCTCCCTCGCCTGGGCCGGGGTCCGGTCGCACAAAGTTGGCTTTGACGGCGATCTTTTCGGCCGGAAATCCGGCCTGCACGTATTTGTCGCGCGTCAATTGCGAAGGGACAATAAAGCGGTCGATGAAACGGCTCCAAGTCCGCTTCCATCGATGGTAGCTCAACATCCCCACGACGACCGAAGTCGCCAGGCGGTCATCGCGGTAACAACCGTGCACGATTGCCGGCCAAGCCAATCGTTTCCCGACACAGTCCTCGCAGATTTTGCCATTTCGCATCAATTGCGCCTTGGGGCAAATCAAGCGATAATTGTGCAGGGCCTGCACCATTGCACACCCTGAGGAGATCGCCGTATGACAAATGGCAGGTGATATGAGCGGGAAGAAGTTGACACAATGCACGACCTGGGGTCGAAAGTCCCGAATCAACTGGCGGAGTTCATCGGCTACCTCGGCATTCCAAAACGTCTTTCTGATCAACTCCGACCGTTTCATGCCATGAATGGCATGGTTGGAAAGCTCAAATTGAACGACTTCATGCCCAAACTCTCGGAGCAACCAGGCTTCGTCTTCGAACACCTGATCTTCGCCTCCGCGCTGTTGGTAGTAGTTATGGCACAACAGCACTTTCATATCGAAATGACCTTTCCCCGATACGTAGCCGTCACGCTCCGAGGGATGAAACAGCACCGCCACATTCTCATATCACGGGTACCTCTCCAGCGCGGGGAAACCCCGTGGGGCGCTGTGCCGCGGTGACTTGTGGGCTCGACACGCCATCGGCGAAAGGCAAGTATCCGTTGATTCTGGCAATCAGCGCACCGTACACAAAGAAGAATATCACAGATTCTGGTTGAACGGGCCCGAGGAACGACTCATTGAGCAATCCCCACAACAGATACCAGCCCAACATGACGAATGCCCAACGGTCCAGGGGATGCCACTTTCCCGCAAACAACGTTCTTAAGTAGTGCGTTATGATCGGCGCAAACACAGCAAAGACAACTAATGCTAGGCCGACGAGACCTGTGCTGACCAGGGCTTGCAGCCAGATGTTGTGCGCCGTCCAATTCACGCTCGGCAACTCACCTTCATAGAACCAGACCTCCAATTCCCCCGTGGCCGAACTGACAAAATATCCGTGACCGATCCAGGGGGAAGTCAAGAATGAATTCCACATCGCTTCCCACATCTGCAGACGACCCGAAAAGGTGCCGACGTCCTCAGCCCATGGCTCTTCCTTGGCGGCCAATGCCATATCCTGGATGCCCGATAGTTTGGGGTCAATCACCAAATAGGCCATCCCCACCGCAGCCACCGCCATCAACCCGATGCCAATCGATCTGCGACTTCCGTATCGCAACCACAAGGCTGGCACCAACAGCGCCGTAATAGCCATCGATAGGCGGTTGGCCGAATAAATCGAGACGGCGGCAAACAACAGGCACGCCGGAACCAGCAGGGTTCGCACCCAACGCCAACTCCAGAATGCCCAGCAGCCCACGATGAACACCAATCCCAAAGAGGCCGTCGCGCCACTGTTCGTGGAATGCCCCACCCCCAATCCGTTCCGGGTCATGTGATGGGTGGACGGTATCAGAGTTCCTGTAACCAACAAGAACAAACACAGTCCCATCAGATTTAACGTGATGAAACAGATGAGGTTGGAAACATCTTGTTCACTTTTCAAATGAATGGAAACTGCCAGCGACAGTAGAATCAGTGTCAGCAAACTGATTACCTGGCCAAAAGACTCGTCAGGCCGGGCAGACCACAGCACGGAAATCATCCCCCAAGCTGCAAACCCCAAGAATGGGAAATGCCAGACCACCGGGCTCATCAATCGATCACGAAGCATCAACGTCAAGAGGAGAAATCCCAGAACTCCCAGGACTGCGAAACGAATCAGGATTTTGGCCTTGCCGATGAGCGACTGCAGGCCATCCATTCCTTCCGGCGCTCGAAAGGTGCTGATCAGCAGCAGGCTAATCGAAACAAACACAGCCCACTTTAGACAGTGCCGCAATTGGATAGAGTCTGGCACATGGTGGGACATTGAATCGCAACATCAGCAACGAGTAAACAATCAGCGGTCAGCGAGATTCATTTTAGTATAAGCGGACGTGGCTGTTTCGCAACTTTGTCCGCATGATGGTTTCAGGTCGGATAACCGGCAAACAGCACGCGCCAACGACCACGACTTGATTTTGGGACCCGCCGGCAGGTACTCGGCTGCACAGGGGGCCATTTTTGAACAGACCCTTGTGGAACTTCAGCCACGGTGAAGGATCCAAAAAACGAGGTAACTGTTCGCGAGCCGGGGGCTAGTCTATTTTTCGGGCCATCAACTTAACTCGGTAAACAAACGATGGACGAGATCCTTGATTTCCCAAGGGTGCTCAAGCATAATCAGTAATTGACCCGTTTCCTTAGTCTCGGCGATTGAATTCGCGAACGCCAAGTTGGCGGTTCTTGGCCACATGCCGTCTGTTCACGTTGTCAGTTGAATGTCGAAAAAGCAATCCATGCGATCTCGAAACCCGGCGTCTCGGCAGGGCCGTCCGGACAATCATAACCGTGTGCCATTGCCGACTGCGGAGCGTTCGGGTCGTCCCCAACGGGCCTGGAAGAGCAGCCTGCTGCTGTTCTGTATTCTGGCCGGCACGGGTGTTGCCATCGTGTTTCTGCAAAAGAACGTGTACCGCTCGGAGGCGTCCATTTTCGTAAAATTGGGTCGCGAAAGCGTGGCGTTGGATCCAACCGTAACCACGACTTCTACGATTGCACTTAACGAGACGCGCGAGTCCGAGATCAACTCGACCCTGGAGGTGTTGCGGAGTCGCGCCATTGCGGAGCGCGTGGTTGATGAGTTTGGCCCTGAGAATATCTTGGCCGGGGTCGTGCCTGGTTCGGGTCATGAAGAAGATTCAATGATCAGCAGACTGATCGGTTCGTGGATCGACGAGCTGCGCCGCTTAAATGATGGTCGCGACGTTTCAGTACGAGAACGAGCGACACGTCGATTGCTCAAGAACTTCGAAGTGACAATTCCCAAGAAGTCCACAGTTTTGGTATTGCGTTATGACACCAAGTCTCCCGACATGGCACAACAGGTATTGGCCAGGATTGTGGAGGTCTTTCAAGAAGAGCACGCGCGAATTAATCGAGTCGTCGGGTCGTACGATTTTCTGTTAGGGCAGCGTGAAGTCCTGGAACAGCGACTGGAAACCGCTCAGTTCGCGCTGCGAGCCGAAAAGAATATGCTGCGATTGGTGAGTATCGAGGGGGCGAAAACAAAACTTCAGGATGAGTATGCCCTGTTGTCCAACCAGTTGATACAGGCCACCACCGAGCTCGTCGCATCCCAGGCAAAAATTGACCATTTACAACAAGAATTGAATGAACTCCCCGATCGCCTCCCGGCGGCCAATGTTTCTGGATTTCCCAACGAAGCCACGGACCGCATGCGAGAGTCCTTGTACCAGCTACAGATTCGAGAACGGGACTTGTTGGCCCAATACACCGACAGCCATCCGGCGGTTGTGCAAGTGAGAAAACTGGTGGCTGAGGCCGAAGCCATTTATGAGGAACAAGGTCAACAACGGGAACAGGTCACGACTGCAATTCATCCTTCCAAACAAAACTTGGAGTTGTTGTACTTGACGGAGAAAGCCCAGGCCCACTCGTGGGCCAGCCGAATTGAGGAACTGAAACGCCAAATTGAGTTAATTCAAACTGAAATGGCCTCCTTGACGGAAGGTGAGATTCGCATTGCCGACTTGCAGCGTGAGGTCGACATGGCGGAAGGGAGTCTCCGCAACTACTCCGATCGTTTGGAACAAGCGAGGCTGGATCAAGAATTGCGTTCCAAGAACATTTCTAATTTGAACATTGTCCAGCCGGCCAGCTATATGGAGAAACCCGTCGGGCTGCCTCGAATCGTGTTGCTGTTGATTTGCTTGGCGCTGGCGTTTTTTGGAAGTGTGGGTGTGTTGATGGTGCCTGAACTGCGCCGCTGGTTCGCGCCCACCCCAGCCGCTTCCGATACGGGTTCGGCTCCCCCGCCATCCGACGATTCGTTTGATTTTGAGGCTCGGGTATCTCAGGGCTTGGCGTCTCAACGGTATGAGCAACGCGAACTTGAATCGGGCGCGGAGAACAATCCCTAAACCTGG
>DAOLCX010000223.1:0-5487 GCA_035327685.1 Pirellulaceae bacterium
GAGGGGATTTCCCCCGATCACATCTTGCTTGACATTCTCAACGAGGTGCCTCAAAAGGTAGAGGTCTGAGCGACACAGCGCCGATCTCCGTTCATTGGCTAGAGGAATCGATGGTATCGCGGATCATGCCTTCGGACAAGACGCAAGAGACATTATTGACCCCAGAGCTGCTGAGCCAGCTCGACCGGATGGAGCTGGTCAGCCGCAAAGTATTCCGGGGGCGGATGAAAGGCGAGCGACGCAGCAAGCGCAAGGGTCAAAGCGTGGAGTTCGCTGATTATCGCAACTACGTTCACGGTGACGATTTGCGCTTCATTGACTGGAACCTCTATGCCCGACTCGAACGGCTGTTCCTGAAACTCTACATGGAAGAGGAAGACTTGCATTTTTATGCACTGGTCGATTGCAGCCACAGCATGGACTTCGGGGAACCCACCAAGTTTGTTTACGCCAAACAACTGGCGGCTGCGCTCGGCTATGTCGGGCTCTGCCGTTCCGATCGCATCAAGGTCGAACCCCTTGGGTCACCCTTCGCACGACAGGCTCCGGTTTTGCGCGGTCGTCAGAGTTTGTGGAGGATGCTGGACTTCCTCAACCAAATCCCCTGCGGCGCAGATATTCCGCTCGAGGACAGTCTCAAATCATTCTGTCTGCGGAATCGCGGCAAGGGGATTCTGGTGTTAATCACGGATTTGATGAACAAGACTGGCTTTGAGCAGCCGCTGAAGTATCTGATTGCGCGCGATCTGGATGTGTACGTGATTCACGTGTTGTCGCGCGCGGAAATTGAACCTGATTTGGCCGGTGATTTGCGATTGATCGACTGCGAAGATGGCGATGTTCGTGAAATTACGGTCAGTTCGCGTTTGATCGAACGCTACAAAGACACGTTGGCGCGATTCACTCAGGGGGCGCGGGATTTTTGTACTAAACGCAACGTGACCTATATGATGACCAGCACGGATTTGCCCGTCGAACAATTGATTTCGCGGTTCTTGCGCCAACGGGGAATGGTGCGATGACATGGCTCAATACACTTAGCGCCGGAGCGTGGGCAGTCCTGTTAGCCGTGCCGCCGTTGATTGTATTGCTGTATTTTTTGAAGCTGAAGCGTCAACCACTGTCCGTGCCCAGTACATTGTTATGGGCACGCACGTTGGAAGACATGCACGTGAATAGCCTTTGGCAGCGTTTGCGCAGCAGTATTCTGCTGATTCTGCAATTGCTGATGATTATGGCCGTAATGGCGGCAGCCTTGAGACCGGGTTGCCATCGCGACGAATTAGTTGGCGAACGGTTCATTTTTCTGTTAGACAATTCCGCCAGCATGTCGGCCACGGATGTGGGAAATGGAGACCGCCTGGAGGAGGCCAAGCGACAAATCCGGGCTACGGTCGACTCGATGGCGCCAGATCATGCGGGAATGCTGATCGCCTTCTCCGACCGCGCGGAGGTAGTGCAATCCTATACCAAGGACAAAGAACTTCTTAAGCGGCAAGTCGATTCGGTAGTCATCTGGGAACATTCGACAGACATGAGCGAGGCACTCACGGCAGCTTCCGGCTTGACCAATCCGGGACGAATTGTCCACGAGGACGACGATGGCCCAGTGGCTGAATCGCAACCTGCGAGGTTGATGATTTTTAGTGATGGGCGGGCGCGAATTAACCCCGATATTGATTTCGGCAACCTGAGCGTGGAGTACTTTCCCATCGGCACAATGGCGCCGCACAACGTTGGTATTGTTGGCTTTGCCATCCATGATGAGCGTATCAACGAAGGGAAACTGGAAGCGTACGTCCAACTGCAAAACTCAAACGATTCGGACCGGACGGTGGGAATTTCACTGTACGTGAACGACATTTTGTTTGATGCCGAAGGAGGCGTGCCGCTCCAGCGAAACGCGGCTACGAGTGTCCGATTCAACCTTGGCTCACTGATTCCAGCTATGAACGAACCGTTGAAAATTTACGTGCAAATCGATGACCCTGACGATTTCATGATCGACAATGAGGTATTTGCGGTTTTGAATCCACCTCAGCCGAACAAGATCCTGGTGATCACACCAGGCAACCCTTACTTGCGCGTGGCATTAAACACGGATTCCGTGCAGAGCGTGGCGCGTGTCACCTATCGCAACCGCGACTATCTGCAGGATCCAGACTACATGGAACAAGTCATGTTGGGCCGATTTGATTTGGTGGTGTTCGACCAGTGTCAACCATCGATCATGCCGCCCTGCAACACCGTATTGATTGGCCGAATTCCGCCGGGAGACGCGTGGACGATCGGAGAACGCAACTTTCCGACATTGTTGATTGATTACGACCAAAGCCATCCGCTTTTGGAAACGACGCAGTTTTCCAGAGTCACGATTGTCGAGGGAGCCGCGTTGTCAGGGCCACCCGGAACTAAGCCACTGGTTGAAGCCGACTATGGGACTATCGTGGCCATTGGACCGCGCGGTGGCTACCAGGACCTGGTGTTGTCTTTCCCTTTGATCGAAATGGACGACCAAGGAAAATTGTCGGTCAACACCAATTGGCCAAGCCAATTGAGCTTTCCATTGTTTATTCAGAACGTGGTCCGCGTCCTGGGAGGAGGTTCCCGCCAGATAGGATCGCACGACATTCGCACCGGTCAAATTGCCTCCCTCCGCCGCTCTCCCCAAGTCGAACAAATTCGCGTTCAGTCTCCCGACAATCGACTCTTTACATTACGTCGTGCGCGGGATGGCGAGTTCATTTTTGGCCATACCGATCGACGAGGGTTTTATACCGTCACCGACCTCGTCCCACCGGGAGAAACGATCCCGTTCGCGGTTAATTTGCTGGACGCCCAAGAATCAAATTTAGCGGTCAATGATTCTCTGGATATCGGCGGTGAGCAAATTGCGGCGTCTGCGGCTCGTGAGACGGTGTGGTTGGAGCTGTGGAAATGGCTGGTGCTGGCGGCCTTGGTCGTGTTATTTGTCGAATGGATCATTTACAATCGTCGCATCTTAATATGAACGAAACTACCACGCCCAAGGACGACATCTCAAGCTCGCTAGAGCTGCGCGCTCGACTGGATTGTTTGCAGTTGCGGTGGCGTTGCGATCCGGCGTTGGTCCCATGTGAATCGACTGATCAGTTTCCGGTATCGAACAAAATGGTCGGCCAATCGCGCGCGGAAGAGGCACTGCGGTTTGGCATCGAATGCCGGGCATTTGGCCAAAATGTGTATGTACGGGGCTTGCGCGGCACCGGCCGAATCACATTAGTGCGACAACTACTGGCCGAAATACAACCTCGCACGGACGCGAAACGGGATCGCTGTTACGTACACAATTTCGTCCAACCCGACCGCCCCAGACTGATCACGTTAGCCGCCGGGAAGGCTCCTGAGTTCAAGCAACGCATTGCGGAACTCGGGGAGTTTATTTTGCGTGAACTGGTCAAGGCACTCGACACGGAACCTCACTTATCGCAACGTCAAGCCGCACAAGAGGCGTTGCAACGACGCATTCAAGACGTCACGGAGCCATTGGAACGAGCATTGACTGACAACCAGATGGCAATGGTCACAGTCCAACAAGGCCCTCTCACAACCACCGCGATATTTCCCACACATCAGGGTGAGGCGTTGCCCCCAGATCAACTCAAGGCGCTGATCGATAAAGGGGAAGCCTCGCCCGAGCAATGGAGCAAATTTGAATCGTTGTGGCCGCAGTTTCAAAAGGAACTCGATCGTGTCGCCCGGCAGGTCCACGAGATCGTACGGGAAGGTCGCCAGCAATTGGAACAACTGAAACAAAACTCGGCGCGGCAACTTCTGGCCACGGTCACGTCGTCGATACTTCATGATTTCCCAGGGTCGGGAGTATCCGAATTCATCGATCAGATCGTTCGGGATGCAGCCGAAAAAAGGTTGGCCGAGGACGGAGAAAGCCCGGATCGACTGGCACATTACGGTGTTAATATCATTTCAACTCACGACGTGCATGATGATCGCGCACCAATTATCGAAGAGATCGTACCTAACATTATCAATCTACTCGGCACCGTCGATACCACTTGGACTGCCAATGAAGGAGGCAAGGCTGACTTCCGCGGCGTGCGCGGTGGCGCGATTCTGCGCGCTGATGCGGGCTTCTTGATCCTGGATGTAGAAGACCTGCTGGCTGAACCAGGCTCCTATCGCGCCTTGATGAGAACCCTGCGCACTCGCCGATTGGAAATCGTGCCGCCTGAAGTCGGCTGGCTCCGTCCGTTTGCCGTGATCCAACCTGAACCGATTGAAGTCCAGTTGCGAGTCGTGCTGATTGGCGACATTGGGACCTACTACCACTTAGATCAACTCGATCCGGATTTTCGGGAATTATTCAAGGTGTTAGCCGATCTGGATGATCAAATTGAGCGAGATACGCAAGGGATCGAGCATTACACATCAGTCATTGCCAGCCTAGCACGCGAAGAGAGTCTCTTGCCCTTTCACCGAACCGGCGTTGCGTCACTGGTCGAACATGGAGCGAGAATCGTATCGCGGGGAGGCAAATTAACCGCAAAGTTTGGACGCGTTGCGGATATTGCGCGGGAAGCGGCGTTCTTGGCGCAACAGGGCCAAAGTCCGCTCGTTCACGGCGACCATGTGATTGAAGCCGTTGCGCGGACCAAAATCCGCGCCAGTTTGCCTTCGCGTCGGTTCAGCGAAATGGTCGAGTCTTCGGCGATTGTCATCGAAACCAGCGGGAGACGTGTGGGCCAAATCAACGGTTTGGGAGTGATGGCCGCAGGCCCATTGACCTACGGGTTCCCGGCGCGGATTACGGCTACCATCGGACCCGGAACTACCGGTGTGATCAGTATCGAAGGCCAATCTCAGATGAGCGGAATGATTCATACCAAAGGGTTTCATATCCTGGGGGGCTTGCTCCGCCAATTATTGCAAACCGACCACCCCTTGTCGTTTAGCGCCTCGCTGGCGTTTGAGCAAAGTTATGTCGGCATTGATGGTGATTCAGCCAGTGGCGCCGAGATTATTTGTCTATTGAGTGCCCTCACGGCCACCCCCATTCGACAAGACCTGGCGATGACCGGGGCCATCGATCAAACTGGACGGTTTCAGGCCATTGGTGGCGTCAACGAAAAGATCGAAGGCTTCTTCGATGTCTGCCAGTACTTTGGCTTAACCGGAACACAAGGTGTGGTCATTCCGAGCTCGAATTCCGCGGAGTTGATGTTGCGACACGATGTGGTAGAAGCCTGCCGCCGCGGCGAGTTTCATATCTATGCCGTGGACCGAGTCACCGAAGCCATAGAAATGATGACCGGCGTTGCAGCAGGTGAGCGGTCCAGCGACGGCCACCTCCCGCCTCACAGTCTGTTAGGCCAGGCCGTCGCCAGAGCCCGCGAGTACTGGGAAAAGACTCTTGCCGCTCCTCGCCGCATCGCACGCGTCGCCACTCCCCCCACCCCATAATCCCCACCAACGATAAGGGCTTGGGCT
>DAOLCX010000224.1:0-5484 GCA_035327685.1 Pirellulaceae bacterium
CAGCTTTTGATCAACCACGCCGCCGCGAAGAGCAACAAATTCGAACTTGCACGTCCCCAAACCCAACTTCAATCAGCCCTTTGAGAAATGTGGGCTAGACGTAGTATCACGTGGGACCGACCCGCTCCACGCCAAGGTGCCCATGTTACTGACGCAGACTTTGACGAATCACTCAATCGTCTGATGCCAAAAGAACTTCAAAATCGGGGTGCGCTGCAAGCGATTTGAGAATCCGATCTTGGAGCAACTGTTGCGGATTGGGCAGCCCATGTTCGATGGCAGCGCGGATATAGGCGATGGCTCGATCAGCGTTAGGGTCAGTGGCGATGCGCGCGTTCAAGTCCGGTGGAATTCCCGACGAATCCTCATCCAATTGGGCTAAGCCAGCAACGACTACTCGCAACCGCGCGGCAATCAACAAGTGTTCAATCGACTGCAGTCCCAACGACTCAAACATCTCTGCGGACCTTTGACATTCATGCAAATCACGTTGTTGGCTAAAATGCTGCACCCGGAGGTTGATGAAATCCGCAGCGACTCGCAGGTACTCTGGGTCGTGTGTGGCTTTCATTAGGCAGCGGTCGATCAACTCGATGGCGTCTGAAATCTGTCCAAGGCGTAAAGCGGCAGAGGCGGTTCCAAACTCAACCGAAATCGGCGGCTCCGGCCCGAGGTCTGGATGAGCAGCAAAAAGTCCTCTTAACTCGTGATATAACTCCAATGCCTCTTTGAAATGTCCCGCTTGCAGATAAGTGCCCGCCAAATTTCCCATCGCGCGCAGCGTCTCTGCATGTTGTGCGCCCAACTTTGCCGACATTCTCTCAGTCGCAAGTTGAGCCCACGGCAAAGACGCATCAAATCGGCGCATTAAACCATAGATCACTCCGATGTGGTCGATCGTTTGCAGCGCATCTGGGTGGTCAACGTCCAAATGCTGGGCCTCGAGCTCATGGAGTTGCAAGTATTGTTCCAGCGCGTCCTCTAATCGTCCTTGTTTGATATTGACAAACGCCACATTTCGCCGGGCCTTCAGCACATGGGGGTGTTCTGCACTCATTTGTCCGCACATGACATTCAGGACACGCGACAGCAACGCTTCGGCGTCATCCAATCGGCCCAGCTCAATGTAATCAAGTGCCAGATTGCTTTCCGATTCCAACGTGTCCGGATGATCTCGTCCCAAACTCTGGCGGCGCAGCTCCAGCGTCTCTTCATTCATGGCCACTGCCAGATCGATTTGGCCAAAATGAAACAGACAGTTGGCCACATTGTTGCGGCTTTCAAGTGTCTGTTTGTGAAACGGGCCAAGCAGGCGATGTCGCGTTTCCAGGGTGGCCGTGTACAGGTCGTGGGCCTGTTGATATTGGCCCTGTGCGAAGAGAGTATTGGCCAAGTAGTTGGCGGCCGTCAGTGTCATTGGATGTTCGTCTCCGAGTTCGACGGCAAATAATTGGTGGGCTACCTTGTGATGGAAATGGGCTTTCTCCAACTGCCCAAGATACAAGAATGAGGTGCCTAAAGTCATACGCAACCGTGCTTCGACGACCGGTAGAGCCGAGAATCCCGTTTCCAAAAAATGTTCGGCCGATTCGATGGCCTCACGCAGGGTGACTTGGTTTCCCAAGCCGCCTTCCAGGTGCGCGGGGCGCGCCGCGGCGATAATGTGCTGTTCAACAAATTCGAGTACCGACCGCGTTTCTTCGGTTCGTTGCTCGGCCACCCGGCGCGCTTCGGTTTCCAATTCCGTCAGTCGAATCGCTTCTTGTTCATTTTGCTCGGCCTTTTGCCGCTGTTCGAACTCAGCTTTTCGCGCCGCCACAGCCAGGTCGCGTTGCATGAGCGCGATTCGCGCCTGATGCAGATTCGCAATAAAGCCGATCAGCATGACCAACACGATGGCCGCCGTTAAACCACTGACCATAGGCCGACGCCGCACGGCCATCCACAGCCTTTTGATCGGCCCCACGCTACGAGCGGTCACCGGATGTCCGTCGAGAAAACGCTGCAAATCGCCGGCCAACTCTGCGGCTGACGCATAGCGTTGAGTGGGTAGTCGAGCCATGGCCTTAAAGCATATGCTCTCCAGATTGGCTGGAATCGTGCGATCTAGCGAACGGAGTGGGAGTGGCTCGCGGTCCATCATTTGTCGGATAATCGCTGACGGATTGCCCCGATAGGGAGGCGCCCCGGACAGCAGTTCGTACAAAGTAGCTCCCAGGCTGTAAACGTCGCTGGCGACTGTCGGCGGCTCCATGTCCAATATTTGCTCTGGACTGGCATACGCCGGTGTCCCACGAAATACAGATCGTCGTGTGGCGTGATGATCCACGCGCTGAGCCAGTCCAAAATCGGCGAGCATCGCCCGCCATACGACTTTTGCAGTTGCATCTTCCTGAGACTGCAGCAAGACGTTGAGAGGTTTGATGTCACCGTGCACGATCTGAGATCGGTGAGCGTGAGCTACCGCTTCGGCAATCTGCCGACCCAGTTCCGCAGCTTGTCGATGTTCGCAGGGGCCCTCTTGATTGATCCAAGCTCGCAGCGATGGTCCCTCGATCCATTTCATGACCAGAAAAGCCAGCGGTGATTGAGGAGGCGACACTTCGTAAATCGGAACAATGTGATCGTGGGCCAGCCCGGCAGCGGTCCGCCCTTCGCTCTCCAGCCAGTCCGCGTGTTTGCCTTCGGTGCGATCCGTGTTGAGAAACTTGATCGCCACCGTTCGTTGCAGCCGCTCGTCGCAACCGCGTACGACGATACCGCTGCCACCACGACCGACCAACTGATCTAATCTGTAATCCGGTCGCACGAGGCGAACAAGCCGTTCCAATTCTGCCAAATCAGGGAGCTGTTGGGCAGGGTCTTTAATTCGCGATTTGACTTCCAGGATGGACGCCTCTACATCGGGTTCGAGCTGAGAGGCTGAAGTCGATTGTCCTCCTTCGGTTTCCGATACGGAAGACGGCGACTTCCATTCAACCAACAGTTCTGCAATGAGCGAGTCGATTCCCAATGAATGATGTTCGAGGAAGCCATCCGATGCCTCATAGGCCTCCAGCAGAGATGTGACTTCCTGAGCCAGCCGCGTGTCATCGCCACAAAGATCGTTCAGTTGTTGGCGGCGGAATGCCGAGGGACAATCGAGCAACTGCAAAAACGTTTCTTCGATCCGCCGCCAGTCAGGATGTTCACTCAGTGGTTGGTTCATGCTTCAATTCGCGAAATAACCAAGCCCGGGCTACCGCCCATTCCCGCTTGACCGTCGTCGCAGAAATGTCGAGCGTCTCGGCGACCTGTTCGACCGACAGTCCTCCAAAACAACGCAATGAAACAATTTCCGCTTTCCGCTCGTCGAATACGGCCAATCGCTCCAAGGCCTCGTGCAAATCGATCACGTCCACGATGGAGTCGATGGGCGAGTTCCCGCCAGTCCCCACGCCGTCAAGCTGCACGCGAACACCCGGTGGTTTCCGTTTCAGCCGATGTCGGTGCCGCCCGCGATCGACCAATACGCGACGCATCACCGCGACCGCCGTTCGAAGCATCTCCTGTTCATTCTCCCAACCAATCTCCCGTAACTGACTCAGCCGCAGATAAACCTCATGCACTAGATCCGTGGTTTGCACGGAAATATTGGCGGCTTCGCGGTCCAACGCCCGGGATGCAAACACCCGGAGTTCTTCATACACCAAAGGGAGCAACTCATTTAGGCGTTGTTGGGACTTCGATCGGGTCATTAAAAACCTGCGGCCGTGAACCTTGGCATTAAGCTCCTGTTGGATTATTCCCATAGATTAGCTGCATTCCCGGCCTAGATCAATTCGCGGACACAGCCGCCGGTCCGAATCGTGCGATTCTTCAAGAAAAAAATGGTCCCCGACTCAATCCAACATCGCCTGTAGTCGGTAACGCGGATTGGTGCCGATCCGTTTATTAGCAAAGCAATGGCACCAGACTTAGTCCAATAGAGGACCGGTCTGTTTGGGGAAAAGGCCGGGCCTGTCCGGGCAATGCCAGAGTGACCCTGTTCCAATCGCACCCGTGGAGAATCACAAATGAATGACAGAAAAGCTACCCGACGGCGAGATATTGGATTGACTGCTCACAGCGTGAGTTGCTCACCGCATATGTTGATGCTGAGAGTATTCACAATGTTGGCCCTGGCAACAATGATCGCCTCGCCAAGTTCGGCCCAATCGGTTTGGGACCTTGCCGGCGACGGTAACTGGAACGTGGCCACGAATTGGGCACCGGTCGGTGTACCCAACAGCAGCACCACCGACGTGATTATCAACACTGGTGCCAACCGAACTGTGTCGCTGAACATGGATGCGACGATTCGCGATCTGCTGGTTGGAAACGGCGATATCCTCCACGTGAACAGCGGCCGCTCTTTGACAAGTCACGGCAACATCCTCAACGATGGCCTCATTGTCATCAATCCAACTGGCGGTAATATAACGACCACTCTAGCAGTGTCCCAGCCCATGTCACTATCGGGTTCCGGGATATTACGACTTGGACGAGATACCCAGGCCTACATAACGGGGAGCGTTATCCATCACGGCGATACACATACCATCGAGGGCGTTGGGCGGATTTTGGCCGACTTGGTTAACAACGGAACCTTACGAGCGGATGCCACGCTGGGAACTGGCGCATCGTTGAGCCTGCTCAATAACAACGTGACGAATAATGGACTATTGTGGGCCACGGAAAACTCAACCCTCGCGCTTACGTCCAGCCAAATTGTGAACCACAACGGCGTGATTCGAGCGGACGGTGCCGGTTCGCTGGTGGAACTTAATGGAGATACCACCATTATCGGCGGCACTTTACAGACATTCAATGGCGGATTCTTTGCGACGGGTACCACTGGAACCAAGACTTTGATTGATGTTCACAATCAGGGAACGATTCATCTGAATTCAAATCGAACCCTTGCCGCAGAAGGAGCCTTGGTGAATGATGGCCTGATTCGAATCAATCCAACCACTGGAAACCTGGCAACCACATTTACAGCATCGGATGTTCTACTCATTACCGGTCATGGTGTCATCGAATTGAATCGCGTTGGAACGCGGGCGAACATTACGGGAAGTCAGATCACTCAGGGGGCTGACCATACGATTCATGGTGTCGGCCAGATCGAAGCCAGCCTGATCAACTATGGAACCGTTCGCGCAGATGGCACTTTGGGTCAAGGAACGACTCTGGATTTGATCAGCGGGGCGAAAACCAATCTGGGAACCTTCAGCGCGGTTAACGGTGGCACTTTGCAAGTTACCAGCGGGCTGTTAACCAACTACGACGCCGGCACCCAAACACTCACTGGTGGTGCGTACCATGTGATGGGTAGCAGCACGATGCGGCTGGTTGGCGTGAATGTGCAAACGCTCGATGCGCATATCACGTTGGACGGTTCCGGGTCCAATTTCTATAGTGGCGGATCTGGAACGGCCAGTGGTTTGGCTCCATTGGAAA
>DAOLCX010000225.1:0-5427 GCA_035327685.1 Pirellulaceae bacterium
GAAACCGCCCCGTCATCGTCACCTTTCTCTCGATAGGGTCGGCGATGCGAGGTGACGATGACGGGGCGGTTTCCAATGCCTTTGGGTCGAACATTTTTGACATTACGATCTGTTTGTCGATTCCCATGTTGGTTGGAATCATGTTGAATGGTGGCCAACCGTTGTCGTTGACGATCGATGACAAACCGATCGAAGGGTTGGTTTGGCTGCGTGTGTTGTTGATGGTCTTTTCGATCGCCACGCTGGCATTATTATGGCATCGCCGCCAGTTGACACGCAACAAAGCTTGGATTTTGGTAGGGATGTATCTACTGTTCATTCTGTACGCCATCCTCGGTTCATTGGGAGTCATTTGACGGCAAGTCAGACTGAAAAGCTAAGCGGAACGCATGGGTCACTGGGCCGGTGCGTTGGAGTTGTTGATTCCGTTCGAGTGAGGGGGAGCATGTCAACGTTCACGTGGCGGCAACGGTTGCGGTATCGCTTCGACAACTTCATGGCGCGAGGCGGCAGTTCAATTTTTTTGGCCCTGATTCTCCTGTTTGTTTCGGCCTGGCTGGTGATCGGCGCTGTGCGCGTTGCGGTGACCTGGTTTGATCCCGGAGGGGCAGAACGCCATGTTCGATCTATCGATGAACTGGGAAACGCAGTTCCGGCCCAGGGCTGGATAGGGCAAGCGGCACATCAGTTGTATCAAGTCTTCAATCACCTAAGCGATCCGGGGACGATGGCCTATGACATTGATTCTGCCCCGTGGTTTAAGGCTACAGCGATCCTGGCAGGGATGATCGGCGTCGTGATTTTTTCGGCATTGATTGCCTTCATTACGACGTCTGTCGATCAAAAACTCAAAGAATTGCGCAAAGGTAAATCGACGGTTGTCGAGCGGGGCCACACATTGATTTTAGGCTGGAATGAGCGCGTTATCGAGATTTTGAAGGAACTGGTCATCGCCAACGAAAGCGAGCCTTACGCCTGCGCGGTGATCTTGGCCGATAATGACAAAGAAGAAATGGATGATTATTTGAAAATCAATCTACCCGTTCGCAAGTCCACTCGAATTGTGACCCGCAGCGGGTCTGAATCGCTGCTGACAAATCTCGACATCGTCTCCATAGGCCAATGTAAGTCGATTGTGATTCTGGCGACATGCGGGCCCGCAGCGTCAGACAACGAGAAACAAGGAAGCGACGCTCACGTCATCAAAACGGCCTTGGCGGCCAAATCGAGTTTAGGCGATGAATCCGACGTTCCGATGGTGGCCGAAATCTACTTTGAACACAACCGCGAATTGATCAGCCGCATTGCGCCGATGGCCGTTACGATTGACACCGACGAGATTTTGTCCAAGATCATGGTGCAAACTTCGCGGAGCGTTGGACTGAGTATGGTCTATAGCGAGATCATCTCGTTTGATGGCTGTGAAATGTATTTGTACGAAGCCGATTGGCGCGGATTGGCCTTTGGTGAACTGGCCTTTTACTTTCCGGATGGCGTCCCGATGGGGATTCGGCACCTGGATGGACGGCTGGAAATCAACCCTTCCGTGGAGACGACCATGCGACCCGGCGAATCGATTTTAATCTTGGCAGAGGATAACTCCACCATTGATTTCCAGACCAGCCGCCTGGCCATACCCAAGTCGTTTGCGCTAAGCGAGCGGCGTCGCACCATCGCTCCTGAGCGAGACTTGATTATCGGCTGGACCAACAAAACGGCCACGATATTACGCGAATATGGCGATTACCTCAAAGCGGGTGGTCAAATTGACATCTTGTTGAGGTCCCCCTGCGATGGTGTGGTCGAGACCATTCACACCTTGAACCAGGAGTTAGATCATATCGAGTTGAGGCTGATTGAACACGATCCGATGACACGCGAAGGTTTATTGGCAGCCGATCCCTTTAGTTACGACAACATTCTGATCCTTTCGCAAGGACAATCCGGTGATACGCACCAACGCACGGACTCGGAAACCATTGTGATCTTGCTCTTGCTGCGACAAATCTTGGATGAGAACCCGGAGCGCGCTGCGAAAGTCAAATTGATCACCGAAATCCTCGATTCAGACAACCAACCGCTCGTGTCGCGAACGGGAGTCAACGATTTCATTATTTCGAACCGATTCGTCAGCATGATCTTGGCGCAAATCAGTGAAAACGCGGATGTCAAACATGTTTACGATGATTTGTTCAGTGAAGAAGGTTCGGAGATATACCTGAAGCCAGCCGATTTGTACTTTGCGGAATTCCCTGTCACAGTTACTTATGCCGACATGATAGCGATCTCGCAACAGCGAGATGAAGTCTGTTTAGGCGTCAAAATCAAAAGTCTGGAAAAAGATGCCGAAAGGAACTACGGCATCAAGCTGATTCCCGACAAGAATCTTGAGTATACCCTGACCTCGAACGATGCATTGGTCGTGCTTGCCGAAGATGAAACGTAATATCCGAAGCCGAGTCGAACCAGGCGATGGTTCCATCACAGCTTAATTGTCGGGTTAGCCGCAGTTTGTTAGCACCGGTTTTCGATCGGTAAGTACGGGACACTGGTGCCCGCGGCGTACGGGTCTTCTGCCGGTGGAAAATAACCCCAACCATCGGCCTCGGCTAAACACCGCACATCCGAAGAACCTTGCCAAATGAGGGGCGTGATCTGGCAGACTGCGTCCTTCCCGACATCCGCGCTTACGGGCCAAAACGTCGGTCGAGGGCCACGCACTGAGTGAGGTATTGTCAGCCGAGCGGGATTCATCGTCGGCCAAGAAGCTTGGCCGCCCGAAAGTTTATTGATGCACGCGGTGACAAATAATCGGAAGCAAATCAAAGCGGAGAGAGGGTTGCCTGGCAAACCAAATACATATTGGGTCCGTCCTTGGTGCTGGCGCGTTCCAAACCAGATCGGTTTGCCCGGTTTGATTGACACCTTGTGAAACTCACAACGGACACCCAAATCGGTTAACACGTGCGGAACCAAATCGGCGATACCTTCGGAAACGCCCCCGGAAATGACCAATAGATCGTTTTCGAGACCCGCACCACAGCGGCCTTTCAAGTCTTGGTAGTCGTCTGTCGCAATTCCCAAATCTGCAATGTGGCTGACATGTCGGCTCGCCAGGCAACATAACATCGGCCCATTCGAATTCCGAATTTGGCCAGGACCGGAAAGTTCCTGGCAAGCCACTAGCTCATTTCCGGTGGCCAGGATGGCGACACTCGGGGTTTGGTATACGTTGGCCTTGGCGCAGCCAATCTCGGCCATCACAGCCACATCGACGGGGCGCACGACATGGCCTGCCGGCAACACCAGTTCACCCTTGGTCATTGACGCCCCGCGCGGCAATACATGGTGGCCGGGCGGCAAGTGTTCGGCCTCGAACTGCACCCACTTCAAGCCATTGGTTTCGCCTTCTGCCGATACCCGTTCGCGCATGACGACGGAGTCCGCACCCATTGGAATTGGAGCGCCGGTCATGATCCGCGCCGCTTGGTTGGTACCAATATTCTGACACGGAATGTCTCCAGCCCGAATGGTCTCGACAATTGTGAACCGCGTGTCGGGTTGAGTTAAGTCCTGGGCGCGCACGGCAAAGCCGTCCATGAGACTCTTGTCGTGTGGTGGCGAATCGACGTCGGAAATCAACGGGGATGCTAGCCGCCTGCCAACCGCCGAGGCCAACCCCACCGTCTCAACACCCAAAGGCTGGACGCAGCGATCGATCGCATCGAGTGCTTGTTGGATCGAAATCATAATTCGCGAGTGCAAACAATCTGGTAAAAGTCGAATTGTCCTGATGACGATATTCGATTGTCCTTCAACACAAGCGATTTGCCAATCCATAGGCAATGCGTCTTGATAAGAGGTCGCACGAGTTACTACAATCCAGAATGGCGCGACGCAGAGTTGGGCTGTTGTGCCTCGAACGAATCGTAATCCATGAAGGAGCCGAATGTGACTTCCCGATTAGAAAAACTCCAACTCATGTTGCAGACTGAACCGGACGACACGTTTTTGCGTTACGCGTTGGCAATGGAGTTGCGAAGCCTAGGTCGATTCGAAGAATGCCTGGAGACGTTTCAATCGTTGATGACAGAAGCGCACCATGTGCCGGCGTTTTTTATGGCCGCCCAGACCTGGGCGGAACTCGGTCGACTTAATGAAGCGCGGCAAGCTTTGCGAGATGGTATTGCATTGGCGCGTTCACAAGGCGATCACCATGCAGCCGGGGAAATGAGTGAGCTGCTGGCATCATTAGGCGCGATGGGCGAATAGCTGGCCTCGCGCCAATCCCCATCGAATCAGGTGGGCCAGCCATGCCGGAGAACGTCGCCAGGGTCGCGTCAGGTAATAGCACACCGCATGTTTTGCCGCCATACTGTGGAGCCGCCACCGCGAGGTCGACCACGGTTCACCGCGTTCCGAGAGTTCGACACCCTGTCCCTCAAAATAACGAAAAATATAACGTTCTGTCGCCCGTTCTGGCGGAATCACATGCCACACCCAACTGGTCGGCAACCAACGCCCCCGATAGCCGGCCGCCAACAAACGACGCATCAATTCGATTTCGTCTCCTCCAACAATCCGATGACCGGCCCGTCCCCTTTGAGTATCAAACAAGAACTTCCTTTGCACATCACCACGGACGGCAAAGTTCGCGCCATACGGGAGCCTGTCGCAGTTAAACTCCACAGGCTGATCACCCATATCTCGATATGCAAAACAGCCACCGACCGCTGGCCAATTCTCTTCGATCCACCGGGGGCGTCCGTTCGAGAAAACGGGCTCGATGTGCCCTCCCCAAAAGCTCATGTCCGGCTCACCTCGTGCGGCTCGAACGTACTCGCGAAGCCAATTGCGTTCCACCCGCACATCGTCGTCCGTCCATAACAATAGCTCGCCCCGACTGGCGGAAATGACACGGTTCCGAGCCCAAGCGTGACCGCGCTCAAACTCAACGAGGACGGAAAGCGGTAAACGGTCTCGAAAACTACTCAATAGGGTCGCTGTCTGATCGTGCGAGTTGTTGTCAACAACAATCAACTTCCATTCCACACCTGATGGAATATCTAATTGTTCCAACGACAGTAATGTTTCCCGCAACGAGGCCGCGCGATTCCATGTGCAAATTCCAATTTCGACTAACATGAAACCACAGCTCGATTTGCCGCGCCCAGCTGAATCAGCCGATCCGCGAAGTCCCCCACTGGATCCGACGAGTATCGTTCACGGATATGTTTTCCGGCCAATTCTCCCATCGATTGCCATTGTGCACGAGCTTGCCAGGCCCGTTCGAGCGTCGCGTCCAAGATGTCCGCAGTGGCAGCCGGCGCGATGAACCCTGACCGGTTGTCATCAATCAACTCGCGATTGCGACCCGTGTCGGTGGTCACACACATGCGGCGCGCCAACATGGCTTCCACGATCACC
>DAOLCX010000226.1:0-5423 GCA_035327685.1 Pirellulaceae bacterium
AAGCGAGGCCGATGGTTCCTCGAAATTCCGCCGGGCAACCCGCCCCCCCCCCCGCCGCCCGATGCGAAACCGCTGGAGGAACAAGAATTGGTCGGTACGCTTCGCGAAAAATTGGAACAGCACCGCCGCAATCCCAGTTGTGCCACCTGCCACGAGCAGATGGACGCGCTGGGGTTTGCCTTGGAACAGTTCGATGGTGTCGGGCGTTGGCGCGATGACGATGGCGGACTGCCCATTGACGCCAGCGGATCGCTGCCCGGCGGTTTGAATTTCACCGGCCCCCAGGCATTGCGACAACTGTTGCTGGACGTCAAACGCGACCAATACCTGCGATGCCTGGTCGAGAAGATGTTGACGTACGCGCTGGGGCGTGGTTTAACTTACCAGGACCATTGTGCGGTTACGGAGATCATCCAAGGATGGTCGGCGAACGAATATCGGTTTTCTGACTTGGTGTGGAGCATTGTTTCCAGTGCGCCCTTCCGGCAGCGACAACTTAAGCAGGAGAATTGACCATGCATCATCGAGAGATTACCAGGCGCACGATGTTGCGAGGCATGGGAGTCGCGATGGCATTGCCGATGCTGGAGGCGATGTCGGTCGGCAAGGCCGCTTGGGGCGCAGCGGGTCCGATGACTGTTCCCAAACGGCTGGCATTTTTCTTTGTGCCCAACGGCATGCACATGCCCGATTGGACGCCTCGGCAGACGGGTACGGAATTCGAGCTCCCGCCGATTCTGAATGAGCTGGCTGATTTCCGAGACAAGTTGAACGTGCTCAGTGGCTTGGCGCTTAACGGCGCGCGGGCGCTGGGGGATGGGCCGGGCGATCATGCTCGCGCGGTCGCGGCGTTTTTGACGGGGGCCCACCCCCGCAAGACCAATGGGTCCGACATTTTGAATGGCATGAGTGTCGATCAGTTGGCTGCAGCGGCTATCGGCAACGCGACGCGATTGCCATCCTTAGAGTTGGGAACAGAAGCCAGTGCGCAAGCGGGAAACTGTGATTCGGGGTACAGTTGTGTCTATACGTCAAACATGTCCTGGCGTACGGATGTCAGCCCGGTGGCCAAAGAGGTCGATCCGGCGCTGGTATTTGACCGAATGTTTGCCGGGAGCGACTGGGCGTTGTCGCCCGAGGAACGCGCTCGACGCGATCGACGCCGGCGGAGTATTCTGGACTTGGCGCATGAGGACGCTCAGAATTTGCACCGCGCGCTGGGCGCCAATGATCGCCGCAAGTTGGATGAGTATCTGTATGCGGTCCGGGAGATTGAACAGCGGTTGCAACGCACTGAAAAACTGGATCCGACGGATGCGGATGTGGTGGAGAATAGCCGTCCGACCGGTGTTCCGCGCCAGTATTCGGAGCATGTTAAGTTATTGATGGATATGTTAGTACTGGCTTTCCAAACGGACACCACCCGCATCGCCACGTTCATGTTCGCTAACGCCGGCAGCAATCGTGGCTACCGGGAAATCGGCATTTCGGATGGACATCATGACTTGTCTCACCATGGGAACAGCGAGGAGAAACAGGTGCGGATCAGCCAGATCAATCGATACCATGCCAGCTTGTTCCGGCATTTCTTGGCGCGGTTGGACGCGATTCCCGAGGGGGAGGGATCGCTGCTGGACCAATGCCTGATTATGTATGGCAGTGGTATTTCCGATGGCAACGCGCACAATCATGACAACTTGCCGATCCTGTTGGCTGGCGGCGGAGGTGGTTCGATCGCTACGGGGCGGCACTTGAAATTCCGCCGCGAAACGCCGTTGACGAACTTGTACTGTACGCTTTTGAACCAGATGGGTGTCGATGTGGACCAGTTTTCCGATAGCACGGGCAAACTGCCGCTTTGACGCAGATGTGCGGAACAACCGCTACATTCCGCACAAGTTGACATCACCTGGTTCGATTCTCACCAAAATAGCAACCGCCCTGGAGCACTACCGGGTGTGACCAATCTAGGCTTGTCAAGTTTTGCGTCCTCGGTAATGCAGGGACGCCTACTGACGTGATTCATGTGTTGCGGATTGCGGGAACGATGCACACCGAGCCAGAGTAGTGTCGATGACAGGGCCTTCTTCAAATTCAAATACTAAAGCTCAAATCACTGCGGAGAACCAGCATTCGTGCCGCTTGTTGGTGGTTGACGACGAGTCGATCAACCGCGAAATCTTGTATCGAATGTTGATTAAAAGCGGCTATCAGGCGCAGATGGCCGAGTCAGCACAGGCCGCATTAGACTTGTTGGCTCGCGAATCATTCGATCTGGTGCTGTTGGACTTGATGATGCCCGAGATCGATGGGATGGAGTGTTTGCGTCGGATTCGCCAACGCTATCCGATCGATCAATTGGCGGTCATCATGATCACTGCCGACGCTGATCGACAACAAGTGGTCAATGCCTTTCGCAATGGCGCCAACGACTATGTGACTAAGCCGGTTGACCGGGAAGTAACCTTAGCCAGGATCGCCACGCATACCCAACTGCGTCGCGCTACACAAGCGTTGCGCGAAAGTGAAGAACGCTACGCACTTGCCGCGCAGGGGGCTAACGACGGTTTATGGGATTGGAACGTCCGCACCGGCAGCGTCTATTATTCACCCCGGTTTACCGAGCTGTTGGGTTATGAAAGTCAACAATGGACCGACTCAGGCCACGAATGGTTGAGTCGGATTCACGTCGACGAGCGGGACGCGTTCGCGCAAATCACTGGAGGCGAACACAACACACCAGACACGCATTTTGACATTAACATGCGGATGGTTCACCGCGATGGCAGCTATCGTTGGATGCTGTGCCGGGGAATCTATTTGCGAGATGCCGCAGGGAATCTGGTGCGGATGGCCGGCTCGTTGACCGACATCACCAAGGGGAAGGTTGCCGATCCATTGACAGGACTCCCCAATCGCCTGTTATTCATGGACAGGTTGCAATGCGCATGGCAGCGCTACCAGCGTAATGCCAAGTCCAAATTCGCGGTAGTGTTTTTGGACTTGGACAACTTTAAGTCGATCAATGACAATTTAGGGCATCAAGTGGGCGATCAGATGTTGATCACGATTGCCCGGCGGATCGAAGAGAGTCTGCGTCGGGTGGACAGCGTTTCGCGCGGTGCTGGAGACCCGACAGCGGCACGGCTGGCAGGCGATGAGTTTACGGTTTTACTCGAGGATGTGGACTCCACGGAAGACGTCGCCATCGTGGTCAAACGTCTGTTGAGAGAGATTGCCCAACCCATTGTGACAGAAGGGGGCGCGATCATCCCGACGGTCAGTATGGGCTGGGCGATTATCGATGATAGTGTGACCAGTGCTGAAGACATTCTGGGCCGCGCCGACAAAGCCATGTACAGCGCGAAATCGGAAGGCAAGAATCGGAGCCTGCAATACGCGCCTGCGGTTAGCCCACTGTTCGAGACTCCGGGGATTCAGTCATGTTGAGCCATCTGCAATGGCTGGTTTTCGCCTACCGCTTGGATCAATGGGCCTTTCTGTTGGTCGGCCTGTTGTTGTTGATCCTGGTGGATTGCTGTTATATCAAGCGACATTATCGCCCGCGACAACGCTGGTTTGTGGTGGTGATGGTATTGGCGTTAATGGTCGTTTCCCAATTGGGGACCCTGGTCATCGAGTCCGTTGAGCGGAATCGCGCTCAGGTACTACTGCAAAGCATTGCGACAACCTATGCCACCGAACTGGAATGGTTGGGGCATCATAACATTCACCCGGCGACGCCACCGACGGACTCTCGTTACCTGGCTATGATTGAACGCCAAAAACGTTGGCGATCGCGCAACCCAGAGATTCAACGTGTCTATACGATGCGATTAGTGAATGATCGCGCAGCGGTGGAATTGGTAGATGCCGACGCGGAATCTGATTCCAACGGCGAAACTGAGAGTCCGGTGGCACCTCGCTGGGGCATTGGCAAGGTAGCTCCCCAGGTCACCACCCCTATGAGGATAGCGCTGACCGGCCGCGCTGCGGCGGACCATCATCCGACCTGGGGGTCGTCGGGGAGCCGGATGTCGGTCTTTGCTCCGCTTTACCACCCCAATGGAGGTGTGGATGAAGTTCTGGCAGTCAATGTTGATTCCGGTGAGTACATTCGCAAGCTGTTATGGTCCCGGCTGATGACGTTAATATTCGGTTACACTTTGTGCGGAGCCCTGCTGACGGCTAATTGCATTCAGATCATGTTGAGCAACTCGGAAGCTAGACAGCGCATGATGGAGACTGTTCAGGAGTACGCGGCAAAACTCGAAGATCGCCACCTGGAGTTGGCTGCCGCCTATGAATCAGCTCATTCTGCCAGTCTGGCCAAAGGTGAATTCTTGGCCAACATGAGCCACGAGATTCGAACTCCGTTGAATGGAATTATTGGACTCACCGAATTGATGTTGCAGAGTGACTTGCAGGCAGAACAACGCAAGCCGTTGGAGTTGGTTTACACTTCTGCTGAGGCGCTGCTCAGAGTATTGAACGACGTGTTGGACCTTTCCAAGATAGAGGCCAAGCGTCTCACGCTTTCAGCTCATCCGTTTGATTTACGCCATATGGTGGGCGATGCCATCCGCTTGTTTGCTCCCCAAGCCCATAGCAAACAAATCGAACTGTCGTTGCGGGTTATGCCCAATGTCCCCAGCGTGTTGGTCAGCGATGAGAACCGTATTCGACAAGTCTTGACCAACTTATTGGGCAATGCTGCCAAGTTCACAGAGGGTGGCGAGATCGCCGTTGTCGTGAGCGTCACCGAACAAACCGGCAATCGCCTTCGCGTCCACTTTTCGGTCCGCGATACGGGGATCGGCATTCCTCAGGACAAGCTGCATGACATATTTGAGCCATTTCGCCAGGCCGATGGATCGACGACCCGGCTCTATGGCGGAACCGGTTTAGGTTTGACGATCAGCAAACGGCTAGTGTCCCTGATGGGCGGCGAATTGTCAGTCACCAGCCAACCCGGACAGGGCTCGACGTTTACGTTTTCGGTCGTTTGCGAAGGGGTGGACGAGGCCCAAGCCGCCGAAGTCGATCTGAATCAGATCACGCTGGAGAATGTGCGGGTGTTGGTTGTCGATGATAACGAGACCAATCGCCTGATTCTCGACGAGTTGTTGCAAAGTTGGCAAGTGGCTACCACATTGTTGCCCAGCGGCGAAAAAGCAGTCGAGGAGTTTCAGCGAGCCAGTCAGTGTGACCAACCCTATCACGTAGTATTGTTGGATGCCCAAATGCCAGGGTTGGACGGATTTGAATTAGCGCAGCGCATTCGCCAACTGCCGGAAGCCAGGCAAACCAAAATCGTGATGCTCAGTTCCTGCGACGTGGTGGCCCAGCGAGACTGGCGATTAGGCGGAAAGCTGGATGCATTTCTTTGCAAACCCATCAAGCAATCCGAACTATTGGAGACG
>DAOLCX010000227.1:0-5418 GCA_035327685.1 Pirellulaceae bacterium
ATCCCCCGCCGTGAACTGATTGACGCGGAACGCCTGGCCTGCCGGCGACCCGTTGCTTCCAAAGACCTGCGCATACACGTCCCAATTGGCTGGCCCGTCATTTTGTTGAGACCAGGTCAAAACGTATCCCCCGCCAGGCAGAAATGAAACCGACTGGGCTGACGTCTGGATAGGGGGCGGAACATCATCGATGTCGTCAACTTCGGTACTTCCGCTTGGAATCGAGTCGTCGCCTCCTTGATCCGAGGTGATGAGTTCGTTCAAAACGTCGAGTGATTCATCAATGGTCACGGCATCCACGATGCCCATGACGACGCCGTCAAAAAACTGACGGACTTCAAGTTCGGCGAAACTCAAAACAGGGGATAGGCGCTGAGACCGCCCACCTGTGTCTCGCTCGGTCGGGAAGTTGAGGGAATTATCGGACATGTAGGGCATTGCCAGACTCGCGGCGTTCCGGTTGGACATGACATAAGCAATGGGTTCCCGCACGTTAATCATGCAGTGAACTAGGGCCATTAAAAATCTAGCTCATTCTGGTTCAACAGCAGTGAATGTACGGAACCAAAACAAAGAAATCATTACGCAGGTTCTCACCAGCTTGCCGATATTCCGGAACCTCGTGACAAGACTGATTGTATTAATTACTTGGTCGATATCTCCATTTTGAAATCACCCTTCACGCTTTCGCAAGAAAATCGCTCGGCCATGCGTTGCCCCCGAGGTCGGCGGTGGTGTCCGGATCCTCAAGCCAAACAGCATTGGCCGAGTTTGCCATTGAACAGAACGTGAAATGGAGCGAATGACGGTGGCCCGACTTGCCGGAATCCGGGATTTTCCATAAAAAAGGACTCAACGGATTACCCGTTCTGAGTGACCAGCCCCGATGGAGCTGCGTTTGTCCGAAGGTAACGGTCCTTCCATGGTGGTTCATGATCGTTTGGGTTTTGAACAATTGATGACAATGGTTCTACATACTTTCTGTCAGGTTTAGGTCGCTGCATGCAAGACACAGAAATTGTCGTTGGCGTATCGGGTGGAATTGCGGCTTACAAATCCGCGATTGTGGTCAGCCACCTGGTTCAGCGCGGTTTTGGGGTGCGGGTGGTGATGACTGCTGCGGCCAAGGAGTTTGTCGGGGAGGCCACGTTTGCCGCATTGTCAGGTCGGCCCGTCGTCACCGAATTGTTCGACCGCAGTTATCCACTTGGGGCGCATATCGAATTGGCCCGCACTAGCGACATTCTTTGCGTGGCTCCGGCCACTGCGAATTTTGTAGCCAAAGCCGCCCTGGGGTTGGCCGACGATTTACTGAGTTCTTTGTATCTTTGTTTTCAAGGGGCTGTGATCGCAGCGCCGGCAATGAACTGCGAAATGTGGGACAAACCAGCCGTGCAGCGAAATATCAAACGGCTTGCCGAAGATGGCGTGCAAATCATTGACCCCGTTGAAGGTTGGTTGAGTTGCCGAGTCAAGGGAATGGGCCGGATGGCTGACCCAGAACAGATTATCGAGGCGATTGTTGCGTTAACCGGCAGAACCCAATTGCCCGAGGAACATGATGCTCCATGATGGTTAAGTAGAACTTTAAGATTCGATTCATGAGCCGTATTCTGATCACATCCGGACCCACTCGGCAGTATCTCGACCCGGTGCGTTTTCTGAGCAATGCCTCCAGTGGTCGCATGGGGCAAGCTTTGGCCAACGAGGCGATACGTGCCGGACATGAAGTTATTGTGGTTTCCGGCCCCGTGTCATTGAAGTATCCAGCGGCGGCGCGTGTCACGTGGGTCGAAACGACCCAAGAAATGTTGCTGGCGTGCCAGCGGGAATTCCCGAAATGTGATGGACTCATCGGCGTGGCGGCACCCTGTGATTATCAACCTCAGCGTCCAGCGTCGCAAAAAATCTCCAAAAATGGACGCCCATTGACCGTGCGATTGATTGAAACACCCGATATTGTGGCGACTTTGGGTGAACGCAAAACAAAACGCCAATGGACGGTGGGTTTTGCCCTGGAAACGGACGATGCGCGCTTTCGCGCATTGGCGAAATTGCAGCGGAAAAGTTGCGATCTGATTGTGGTCAATGACGCCACCGCCATCAATGCGACTGAATCCCAAATCGAAATTGTAGATCCGGCGGGGCGAGTCATCGAGTCTTGTGCAGGCCCCAAACGACAATTGGCAAAAACCATTATGCGCGCTATCCAACGAGTGCTGATCGCGCCTCGGGTTGCTCACAGCGGTCGTCGCAAGGCCGGGAGTTGACGTGGATCGGTCGATCATCGTCCGCGGTGCCCGGATGCACAATTTGAAAGGGATCGACCTGGAAATCCCGCATGGCCAATATGTGGGTTTGTTTGGTGTCAGTGGGGCAGGCAAGTCGAGTCTGGCTATCGACACTCTATTCGCCGAAGGCCAACGTCGATATGTCGATAGTTTCTCGGCCTATGCGCGGCAGTTTCTTCCCAAGATCGACCGTCCGCCAGCCGAGCAGTTGCTCGGAATCCCACCCAGTGTTTGTTTGCGTGGCGCCCACCCTCGATATGGGCGTCGCGCCCGGGTCGGGTCGGTCACGGAGATCAGCGATTACTTGCGGTTGTGGTTTATGCATGTCGCCAGCATCGTTTGCCCAGGATGCGGACAGGTCATGCGACAGGATCATATCGATTCGATGGTCTCGGACTTGCAACAGCTCGAACCAGGTTCACGAATGATGATCGGATTTCGCCTGGCCGATTGGGACCCTGTGGGAAATTGGAACGCAATTAGACGTATGGGTTTTGCGCGAGGCCTTCGTGGATCGACAGTTTGCGCTGTGGGAACAGAAGCCCACGTTGATCGACCATTCGCCGCAGATGAGTTCTTGATCGTGGACCGGTTAAAAGTCGGGCATGACAGTTTTGGGCGTTTGCGCGATTCGTTAGAAACGGCTTTCGAATTTGGCAGGGGCACGTTATACGTCTGGGTTCAAGGTGAGCAGGTTCCGGAAAGTCGTAGCCACCGTGAAATTGACGGCACCCAATGGAACGAATTGACGTTTAGCAAAGCTTCCAAATGTGTGCCTTGTCAAATCGATTTTCCACAGCGGGACCCTAAGTGGCTAAGCGATCGCGACGGCCCCAGTGTTTGCCCCGCATGTGAAGGCTTCGGCAGTATCGCGTACTATGATATCGAGCGGATTGTGCCCGATCCGTCTCGATCGATTCGCCAGGGCGCAATCGCGCCTTGGAATTCACCTGGTTTTCGTCGGGAACTCGAGGCGCTTATTAAGGTCTCACACGACCATAATATTCCGCTGGACGAACCGTTTTCTGCGCTGACTTCCGACGCAATGCGTATCATCTGGGACGGAGTGCCTGACCACCAGTTTTCCGGTCTCCATGGATTTTTTCAGTGGTTGGAACGGCGAAAATACAAATTGCATCTTCGTGTGTTTGCTTCGCGATGGCGCAGCTTCCGAACGTGTGACGCTTGCCACGGGAAACGCCGGCGCGACATTGTCGATGTTTTTCAGGTGTCGGGACAAAGCATCGGGGCGTTGGAAAACATGCGCGTCGATAGGTTGGCACAATGGATAGTTTCGGTAGCGACGGATTCGGCGTTGGCGCAGTCTTCCGTGTTGCCTGCGCTGCAGCGACGTTTGCAGAACCTGTGCAATGTTGGTTTGGGCTATCTGGCTTTGGATCGGCAGATGATGTCGCTCAGTCGTGGGGAAGCGCGCCGCGTGCAACTGGCGTCCCTGTTGAGTTCGGACCTCGTCAATCTGTTGTACGTTCTGGAGGAACCTGCGTTAAGCCTGCATCCGCTGGATATCCATGGTGTTGCATCAGCAATCCACGCGCTGCACCATCGCGGCAACACCGTGGTGGTCATTGACCACGATCGACGGATTCTGCAACAGGCGGATAGATTGATTGTGATGGGACCCCGTGCGGGTGGTGACGGCGGGCGAATCGTTGCCGATGGTCCAGCCGACGAAGTCCTGACGGCGCTGACTGCCGATCGTGGCGAAGCCGG
This sequence comes from Pirellulaceae bacterium, assembly GCA_035327685.1. Taxonomy (GTDB): domain Bacteria; phylum Planctomycetota; class Planctomycetia; order Pirellulales; family Pirellulaceae; genus BJ22. The sequence continues at coordinate 4,023 of DAOLCX010000227.1, forward strand.
TCCCCGTGAGCCGGACCGTCAAACGCCGCGTCCGATTCGCAAAGGTCGAATTGAATTGCGCGGCGCGCGGGGAGGTACGCTCAAGGGCGTTGACATCGCCATTCCATTGAATTCGAAAGTCGTAGTGTGCGGTGTCAGCGGTTCAGGGAAGAGCACGCTCATCGAGAAGACGCTGTATCGCGCGATGGCTCAATCAATGAAACTGGATGACTTGCCACCCTTGCCCTACGACGAATTAGTTGGAGTTGGCCAGGTGCGGCATTGTGTTTGGATCGATCCAGACTCGATTGGCAGATCTTCGCGAAGCAACGCAGCCACCGTGATGGGTGTATTTTCTGACATTCGCCGCGTGTTTGCCGAATCGAGCGACGCCATTCGCTTTGGATTGAATGCCGGCGCTTTCAGTTTTAATTCCAAGATGGGTCAATGTCCCAAATGCGTTGGATTAGGCCGGCTGGTTGTCGATCTGCATTTTTTGGCCGACGCCCAACTGACTTGTGATGAATGCGGCGGGGCACGCTATCGGCCCGATGTACTCAAGGTGCGATATCGCGATCACAACATCGCTGAAGCCTTGCAGATGACGGCACGCGAAGCGTTTTCCTTCTTCCGCGATCAGCGTGGCATTCAATTCGGGCTCAAACCGCTGCTCGACGTTGGGCTGGATTACTTGCAGATCGGGCAGCCTACCACCAGTCTGAGTGCCGGCGAATGTCAACGGTTGAAGCTGGCGAGTATTGTCGGGCAAACTAAACAGCCGCAAACGTTGTTTGTAATAGATGAACCTACTTCCGGATTGTTTGGGAGCGATATTGCCGCCCTGCTGTCGTGTTGTGAATCCCTGGTCGCTGTCGGCCATTCGCTGGTGATGATCGACAATCGCTTGGAATTGCTGGCAACAGCCGATTGGATTATCGAGTTAGGTCCCGGTGCGGGAGAGCAGGGGGGTGAGGTGATCGCTTGCGGGACGCCCGAAGACATCATGTCGAATCCACGTTCGAATACCGGGCAATACTTGCGCGAAACTACGGCCAGTTAATCCAGCGCGGGCGCCGTCAGCAATGCGGCTTGGATTTCCGACCTGACATATTCATCAATCTCCATCGCAAACCGCCGTTCCAGATGTGAGCGCGAGACAGTCGATGCAATGCGCCCCAAGGCCCAAGCAGCAGCGCCGCGCACCAGTGGTTCGACATCAAACAGTCCCAGCGCCAGTGCGGGAATGGCGGATGGGTCTCGCTGGTTGCCCAAGGCGATGGCAGCGTTGCGAAGCAAGCCTCGTCGTTTGGGCCTCCACAAAGGTGTGGCGCGAAACCGCTGCCTAAATGCCTCGTCTGTCATCCTGAATAGCGGCGAAAGCTCCAGCGGATTGAGTTCGGCTTGTGGCTCGTACGAT
>DAOLCX010000228.1:0-5404 GCA_035327685.1 Pirellulaceae bacterium
GTACCTATTGACCTTCTGAATCATCCTCGTCCTTTTTTTTCTCAAAATCGACAATGCAACGGCCGGGTTTATCGCCAAGACGGTCCATCCATTGGTGGGCCGTACCGCCGATCAGAATTTTGTCGAAACATTGAAATTTGTCGAACGGCTGAACGAGACGACATGCAAAAATGGACCTGGCGTGCAAGGCATGGCCCATCGCCTGAGTGCGTTAACTCCAGATGTTCGCGACACATTTGTCGAAATGGCCGGTTTAACCTACAGCCGCCAACAGACGCGCAGTTTGGGCGTTCCCGTGCAAGCCAATCCCATTTCAACTCAGGTCGCACCCACACCGGTCGCACCTTCGTCGATGTCGATCGGCGATTCGGTTCGGCCCAGTCGTTGACGTCGGTATTTGAAGAGGTGCCCCCGTCCCAAGGTTCGAACAATTGGGGGCGATTGTTCAACAATAAAAATCGCCCGCGTCGCACTCCGGCGTAGCCGGTGTGGTTCGCGGGCGATGTTGACTTAAACCCGACAATCTTGGTTACCGTTTCACGAGCGCATCAGCGATCTGGATGTTCTCGGCCTTTGCGGAACACACCCTCCGGCGATAACGGGCTAATCCCGCGGCGCCGAACAATCCCAGCAGAGCCAGGCCGGACGGCTCAGGAATCCCGGTGATCGCCCGGACGCCCTGTTCAAAGACACCAGGTGACAGGTCGTAGTTGAAAATCAACCAAAACGGTTCAGAGTCAGCAATGCCGGCTGCGTCCGTTTTGAGCCTCATCAGCAGGCCATAAGCCCCGGCAGGAGCCGATCCCGACAATTGAAAATTGATATGCTCGTGGAACATACCGCTGCCGCGGGCAAAGCCGACCAGGCCAATACCGCCTGACGCTGCCGTCACGTTGACGCTGCTGGCGCCTTTGTACACGTTCAGTGGGTAGGGATGAGCCCCCAGCACGGAATTGCTGAGCGGGTCAAATACCGTCAAGAACGTTCCGAAGCGGCTCAACAGCACTTCGAAATCGATGCGGTCTCCCGCACCGATTGGATCGTGCGACTCAAAGCCAGGGTCGTCGGTATATCTGTCTAGCGGACCGCCGACGCCAAAGGTACCTGCAAAGTAAATCCGCGCGTCGAGTCGGCCGCGTTCGCCGTTCTCGATGACAATTTCGCCACTTTCGTAGGCAAACTCGACATCGCCAGCGTGTTGCGCCCGCGCGTCCGTAGCAGGCAAAAGCAACATTGCCAAACCGGCAACCATCAAGAATTTAAGACATCTAATCATTTCGAATTCTACCTTTCAATCAAAGTTGTGTTTAATCAAGTTCTTTCAGCAGGTCGCCCGAATCGCGACTTCCCATCGCCCACCATGTCGGTTTATCGATAGTGTTCGTAATAAATCGCGTCGAGCCGTCGGCCATCGTCAAGTTGACGCCGCCGGCGTGGCGACTGCTGGGGTTGACAATAAAATCTCCTTCCAACTCGCTAGATTGCGTGCCTCCGGAGATATGTCCGTTATTGGTGTTAGGCGTTTTCAGGTGGCAGTAGGTATTTCCCACCGGCGCCCAGCCCAAAATCCAGGCGCGCCCCAGAAACACGGACCATGGAGTATCCGCATGGGTGCTTTCCGGGCTGCACAATTGATCCAGTTGAGCCAGCGTCCGCGGGTTGCGATTGCCGATGTGAAATGAACGGAGGCGTCGCTCACTGGCCTGGACTTCTTGAAGCGATTGGCCATTTTGGACCAACCTTTCAGTGACGAGGCAAGTATTCGACGAACCATCCACAATGTCGGTAATGCGCACTTTGCCCTGCGGATGCCAGGTTTTGGGTGCCGTGGGATAGCGAATCGGAATCACACCATTGAATTTGCCGGGGGTTGCCCGTTCGCCGTTGTAACCGGTGGCCACCGGAGTCCATCCGATGTTGGCAGTGTAACTGCCAGAGGCCGGATTGGCCGAGCCCATGGCCCAGGTGTTCGCGTGCGACACCGTATCTGAGGGACACAGGAACGTGTCCACCACAGTTGCCGCGGCCATTGCGTTTGGATGCGACGACTGAATCTGCACGGACATGGGGCTATGGGAACCACCCGGCATGACATTACTCGACATATTAAAACTCGTGTCGATCATGTCGAACAGGTTGGACTGCTCCATGTACGGCAGAATCCAAACCAGCCAACTGTAATAGCCTTGGCCCACTTTCGTAGCGCTCACGGCTTGTCCAGGACCGATTTGGTTCACCGGATAGGCTTGATGCGTACCGTGATAGTTTTGCACGGCCAATCCGATTTGGCGCATGTTGTTCAGGCATTGCGTCCGCCGCGCCGCAGCGCGAACGGCTTGCACCGCCGGCAACAACAACCCAACCAGAATTCCGATAATGGCAATCACGACCAACAATTCGATCAATGTAAATCCTTGCCGCTTCACGATGCGCAAGCGGGAATCCAGAAAGTAACCGCACATGGCAAATACCTCGACCTTTATCAAACGGCGCAATCGAACACTCGGTAGCGCCCACCTAAGAAAACCATCCCTAACTGAGTCGAGCGAACGCAACTCGTGCGGTGCAGCCTTTCATGAATCACGGCGCCTGGACAGACGTTGTCCTTGGGCTACGGTCATATTCAGGTCATGGCCCGCAGAATGCGTTTTAGAAACCAGACGGCGGCCCACGGGCGCGCGAGGTGTACGGAGGGAGAAATGGAAGTTCATTCAATGGAACTTCTCTTAAGGCTACCGCGGCATTGGACACAGGCGGGATAAAACAAGGTGGCGGGTCTGCCGAACGCTTGAAAACCGAGCAGACCGGGCATTCATCGAGCGGATGTGCGCTGTGTTGGGCATGACAACGATGGGGAGCCCGTTTTAAAGAGGCGGTTTCATGTTGGCAATGCTCGGCACTATTGCATTCACCGGTAGCGGCCGTTTTGGCGTGGCTCTGCAAGGCACATGCGTCGTCAGTGCCAAACTCATGGTGCAAAGCGTGCCACCAACCCGTACCGATCGACCCCATTGACCACAGGGCCAAGGTTAAGGTCGCTTTCCAGTTCTGTGACAGCCAGCGCCGCACGGGCGATACCCTTATAAACCGTTGACAACGTTGCGCAACAATGGTCCCGATTCTTCGTCGTTGACCCTTGGTTAGCCAAGCCAGGGACCTGAACCATTGAGGACAATTGTTCCACCATCAAGCCAGGCCGTCCGTGATGCCCTACCCTTCCCCATGTTAAAGTCTGATACGTATCAAGTCAAACAATCGGTTTGACTCAAAACGCCGGATTGAATAGCGATTTCATACAAAACCACTTGACCTGAATCGCCATCAAGGTGAAGATGGAATACAGTTCGGCCCTTCTGGAACCAGTGTTCTCGAAGGGTTAATGTACGGCTCTTGGTCGAGTTCACGTCATGAAACGGTCAGTCAGATTGCGGGAAATTGCCATTGGGGGCATGATCGCCGCTTATCTGACATTTTCATTGGCCGGTCACCTGATTCACGATTTGTCCCACCGTTTAGGTTTTCATGCGGAGACGTTTTCCGGTGCGCATGAGACATCTGGCTGTTGCTGCGCAGGCCACAGCCATGCCGTCGTCGAATCGACACGTGGAGGATTATCGTTCCGCGAATGTCGCGATGTGGTATCGATCGATGGGGCGACGGATCAGAATCAGCCGAGTCGTTGTCATGACGCCGGATGTCAGGTTTGGCAGACGCTGACGCAATCGAAAATTCAATGGAACTCATTCGCCATCCTTAGGGTTTTGCCCGCTGTCGAATCGACAGTTTCTATTGATGCCTTTAAAGGCCAGGTCGCTGATATCGCCTGGGCCTCGCCCCGCGCCCCACCTCTCATGTTCTAAGTGCTGTTGTCCGGCTGGTAGCCTCTGCAACAAGGGAACTGCTCAAGGCTTTTGTGATTGCGCGAGTTGCATCGCGTTGATTGCATGGCGCGAGCGCTTTCGCAATGTTCATAGCACTGAGTTCTCATCTTCAAATTGTATCGATCATGAGTCCAGTAAATGTCGGTTCAGCACTTGGGAAGTGACAGGCTATGCAGCCTGTTTGGCGCGGCTTGAAAGATGTTGGGATGTTAAATCATGGTTAAGCAATCAAGTGAAACGGGCGGGCGGAGTTGGCTAAGGTGGCTGCGCGAAGTCGGCAGTCATGACTTTTGTCCCGGGGCCAATCGGTATGTGTATTGGCTCAAGCAACCGATCGGTTGGTTTGTCGTGGCCGCTGGTGGCGCATTGATGGTCGGGTTGTTTTTGGGGCCGCAGGGGTACGTACTCTTGGCGGCGATCTTGAGTGTGATTGCATTGGGCGTCGCATGGCCCTGGTTGTCGATGCTGGGTTTGAGTTGTGAGTTGCGGTTTGATCGGCGCCACGCCGTGGAGGGCCAGCGGATCCGGACGTATTTGATCGTGACCAATCGATGGTTTGTCCCCGCGTGGGGATTGATGGTGAGTCGCGGGATGCGGCGCGAAGAAGTGGAGCGACCGGCGTTTCTATCGTTGGGGTTGGTGATGCCATGGAGTTGCGCCGAATTTGAATGGGAGTTTGGGGCTGAGGAGCGAGGGATTTTCCCGCTGGCTACTCCCCTGATTTCGACAGGTTTTCCATTTGGGATTTGGGAATGCAACCGTCCCGTGGAAGTGCGCAAATCGTTAATCGTTTGGCCGCGGCAGGTAGTCATTGACCGTTGGCCTTTACTCACGGGTAAGACGCGCTCCGTGCAGGGAGCGACGACGCCGCAAGGTGGTATGGACGGTGACACACTAGGCGTGCGGCCTTATCGGCACGGCGATTCCTATCGGGACGTGCATTGGCCGCAGACAGCCCGTCAGGGCGAGTTGATCGTGCGCGAGCGGCACGCGATGACGCGGCGCGAGGCACGGATCATTGTCGATACTTGCCGTGAGCACCATGACGGGCGAGGATCGCAACACTCGTTCGAATGGGCGCTGCGGTTGGCAACCTCGCTGGTGCGTGAGTTGCATCGGCAACTTTATTCGGTGGAATGCTGTTGCGGTCCGGACGTGGCGACGTTGCCAGCCCAGGCCCCGTGTCTAAGCCCCATTCTGGATCAATTCGCTGCTGCCCACATGGCCACTACTGAGCATAGAGCGCCTCCCTGGTCTTCGCTAGGAAACAGCGACGCGGGGCGTCTGCAATCAGATTCGCAACGAACGGAGGGGCCCGATGCGTCAAATCACCGCCGCGCGCCATTGACATTTGTGGTGACGACCAATCGCAATCGGCGGGTCAGCGATCTGGGGGCAGGACGATCTGGTGTCCAGTTGGTGATCGTCGATGTGGATGCGTGTGTTCAACGGAGTACGGATGATACCCTTGAGCCACTTCCGGCCTGGTTGCAATCCGTTCCGTTGGTGATATCCAGCAAGGG
>DAOLCX010000229.1:0-5379 GCA_035327685.1 Pirellulaceae bacterium
AATGGTCCAAGTCCCGATACAGAAACCGACCTCGGGAGTTCCGCGCATTGAGTTCGACGCGCAAAATCGATCCACCAGCCGTATCGAATGTGATCAGATAACGATCACTTCCGGCTGGGTCCAGCGAACCCAAAGTCACCAAATAGGGGTCCGTCTTGGGGGCGGCTGATTCGCTGTCAGCCGGCTGTGCTAACCCATCGCCCGCCAAATCCTGTTCCGCAACGTCCGGCGCCTCCACTCCCTTGTTACTTTCATCTTGAATGTCCCCTGCCGCTTGCTGGATCGGATCGACGGGAGCTTGCGCGGGTGGAGGCGGGAATAGCCACTTTTGGAGGAGAAAAAGTCCTAGAAAAATGAAGAGAAAAGTAAAAATGAAACTGGATGGGCGTCGTTCCACTGAACCGTGTTCCTTTTGCTGTTGTCCAACTTGAACCCGATTGCGGGTTGGCTCGCCGTTTTATTTCATCGTGCTAATGCTGGCATTGTCGAATGAAATGGGGTTTTTGGCTAGCCCGCCTGCGGTCGTCGTCGCCTTGTGGTACAGGGTGTTTTTGTTATGCTGGCACGCAACATTGCGGGGATCAGGCACAACGGTTTTTCGTATCTAATTGCATGCGAAGCCCATCGCTGCCACGAACGGTGATAATCATGAGGGCGTAGCTCAGTCGGTAGAGCAACGGACTTTTAATCCGTAGGTCTCGGGTTCGAGCCCCGACGCCCTCACTTCCCATCCGATTTCAACGCCCAAGTGCTGGCGTTTGGCATCAACCTCGACGATTGTGGCGGGAAAAACGGCAGCGCATGAACGAATCCTGCGGTTCTCCCGTCCTCTTCACTGCGGACCATTTCTTATTTTTCCGATAAACCACCTATGAGATGCCTGGCATCTCTTGCCAACCACCAACTGGGGGAAACCGCGTGTCGCAGGATATCAATGTGCTGGCTATGGCCAAGGGCGAAGAACGCTATTTGTTTCTGTTCAATGACGAAACCCGGGCCGAACTACTTAGAACACTTGGCCGTTTCGCCTCTGACCCGGACCTAAGCTTTACCTGGCATGACGCTGCCGTCCTAAGCCAAAAGATCCGCTCGACCGTCAAATCCAATACTGCGAATTCCGTATTGGGTACCAACCGCCTGCAGTCACCACCCCTCAGTGATTTGTTTACGAGCGACTGATCGACTGTCATGCAACCTGCCATTGAGCGATTCCTGAGGTATTTACAAGCCGAACGGAATGCTTCGGCATTGACGCTCAAGTCGTATCGCGACGACTTGACCGGATTGGCCGAGTTCCTGGGGGACACAGGTCAGCCAACGATTGACGTGGCTCGCATCACGCCTCAGCAATTGCGCCAGTTCGTGGCCGCCTTGCACGACGCGGGCTACGCCAAGTCGTCGATTGCCAGGAAACTGGCCGCGCTGCGGAGTTTCTTCCGATTTGCCCAACGCGAAGGCCGTGTACAACACAATCCGGCCAAACCTTTGCGCAACCCCCGCCGAGAACGAAAACTGCCTCACTACCTGACATCCAGCGAACTCGAAAAATTGTTGGCGGCTCCCCCCGCACATGAACCCATGGGGCTGCGAGATCGCGCGATCTTGGAAACCATGTATTCCGCTGGACTCCGCGTCAGCGAGGTGGTTGGGATGAATGACGACGACGTTGACTTTGAAGCCGGTTTGGTTCGCATTCGCGGCAAAGGCAAAAAAGAACGCCTGGCTCCGTTGGGCTCATTTGCTGTTCGGGCCCTCCAGGTTTGGCTTCAGCATCGGAAACTGGCCCGCGCCCGCGACGCTCAACGACCGGTTTTCGTTAACAAATTTGGGACACGATTGACAACGCGCAGCGTGGCCAGAATGCTGGAAAAATACTTGCTCGTGACAGGTTTAGACCTTCGCACCAGCCCCCACACGCTGCGTCATAGCTTTGCCACTCACTTGCTCGACCGCGGCGCAGATATCCGGAGCGTTCAGGAGCTGCTGGGGCACAAAAGCCTGGTTACGACCCAGATATACACCCACATCAGTGCCGCCAACCTCCGCAAAGTATACGAACGCGCGCACCCCCGCTCCAAAGTCTCCTAACCCCCCAATAGCCAATAAGGACAGGCATTTTCCTGATTTAGCCCCCCGCCAATCCCCACAAGGGCGCATGCCCTCGCCTAAAGCGTTTCCCGGCTCCCAACCCGACAAAAAGCCAATAAGGACAGGCATAATCACGGTTTGGTAGTTTGTGCCGGCCATCGGGGGACACACCCCACCCGCACCAGATTTGGGAAAACGGCCATAGTTTTTCCACAGTCGCCCGGAAGGCGGGTTCCGGTACGGGGGACCTGCTCGCCCCTGGAAATCACCCCAAATAGACAATGCCTGTCCTTATTTGTGGCGGTCAAAGGGGGACACACCCTAATCGCAACCCAAACCGGCACACAGCCAGTGGTTTGGTCTCGAAAACATGGGACGGGGCCGGGTTTTGGGTTGATAGCTTCGGATATCGGCTAAATCGATAATGCCTGTCCTTTTCTGTGACGTTTTCCGCATTTCTGCTTTTTTGTGGCGTTGACTTGGGTGGGGAAGAAGGGGAAGAATGGCCAATGGCAGGGCCTTTTAATAGTGCGCCCTCTCGCTACAAGGAGTTAACGCTATTTTGTTTGAAGGGCAGATGGTCGTCGCCGGGATCTCGATCGGCCTTGGCGTCGCTCATTTCGCGATTGCTAAGCTTTTTTCGGCATGGCTGAAGTCAGGCGAAGATGCAACGCCAAGGCATGACGACATATCCGACGGTAAAGCTGTCATTGTGGTTGCTTTACGTGGTCGCGATCCGTCTTTGGCCGCGATGCTTGAGGCTCTGGCGCAGCAAACATATCCGGATTACCGGGTACAACTCGTCATTGATGGTTTTTCTGACGAAGACTGGGATTGGCTCGACAGTTTGATCGAGAATCAACCCGCGCCCAATCTGATTTCTGTTCAAGCGTTGCGCGATCCACCGAACCATTGCGGATTGAAGTGCGCAGCTTTATCCCAGGCTCTTGGGCAGATATCTGGGGACTGCGAATACGTGGCATTTATCGATGCCGATATTATCCCGCACAATCAATGGTTAGCTGAGATTGTTCAGCCATTAAAAAATCCCGAGGTGGGCGTGGCCACGGGATTGCAGTGGTTTGAACCGGCGCCTAAGGGGACAAATATGGGGAGTTGGGCCCGCGCTTTGTGGAACACTGTGGCGATTGTTCCCAGTGCGTGGGCAGCCAACGTTTGGGCGGGCTCCATGGCCTGCCGGCGCACGGACATCGAGCGAGTCGGCCTGGAGCATCTCTGGCAGCGCAGTATGGTCGATGACGGCCCGATGAAATCGGCATTCTCCAGACACGGGCTGCGCGTTTCGGTCTGCCGTCAGTTGCTGATGATCAACCGGGAGGCTTGCTCCATGCGTTACACGATGAATTACATGGCCAGGTCGTTGACGTGGTCGCGCTTATACGAGAGGTCGTTTTGGGGCGCGTGCGTGGCGGCAACATTCGTCACATTGCTGTTGACTTACTGGTTGGTGACAGCGTTGACTGCGGTGGTTTCAGGAAATTGGGTAGGGATTTGGGTCTTGTTGACCTCCGCGATCGTGGGGTGTTTTTTTTCGTGGGTTGGATTTCAGACGATACGGCATGCCGTCGCGCATTCGAGTCACCATGTGAGGTCGATGCCGTTGGTCAAAGGACACCGGCGAGTTGTGACGGTTGTGAAACAGTGGATTTTAATTGTGATTTTGCATTTCTTGTTTCCATGGGCGGTGTGGCGCGCTGCCACTTCGCGCCATGTCAGTTGGCGAGGTGTGCGGTACCGAATTCGCAGTCCATTCGACATTGAGCGACTCGATCATCCGGACTTACCTGCCGCTGGGAGTAGTGTTTCGGAGTATTCCTTGGAGTGACGTTTCCGGCGCATGGAAAGGCGGGCCCAGGATTTGGACTTGAGTTTAGTTCGGCGAAGTGGATAGGATACAGGATTGAAGGGTTGTCGGAATATCGAAAGATCATTTCCATAATAGGCTGAACATGCGGCGCTGGTTACGGTGGACAGGTTTTGTTTGCTTGGTAGGCATTGTCTCGATTGGCGCCGCGTACGCGTGGCAAGACGACGACAAGATCCAGTTAGACAGTCGTCAAATCATGTTGGCCAAAGTCAGGCATGCCAAATCACTGGTGGAAGGCTTGGCCTTGGAGAACCACGAAACGATCGCCGTGGCTGCCCAAGGCTTGATGTCGCTCAGCCAAGAATCCGCGTGGCGAGTCATTCAAACGCCGGAATACTTATCAATGAGTGACGAGTTTCGTTCGAGCGCTGAGCGACTTCGCGACGCAGCCAATCAGGAGAACATTGATTTGGCGACTTTGGCCTATTTTGAAGTGACATTGAATTGTGTGCGTTGTCACAAATACTTGCGCCGTCAACGCAAGTAAGCGTGTGGACGTGGTGAGAAGAGTGCCTTCGAGACGAACCCGTGAAATTTGGCTTTTACTCATGCATGTCCGGCATCGCTTGGGGCGGCAGTGAGGAATTGTGGTGGCGAACCGCCCGATGTTTACAGGGGCGAGGTCATCAAGTCGCGGTCAGCTACAAGTGGTGGTCCGAACCGGCCCGCCAGCTCAAAGAGTTGATGGACAACGGAGGTCAGGTGTTTTGGCGCGAAACGCCACCTCTTTCGTTTTGGCCGCGTCAATGGGGCCGAGTGCGAAGTTGGTTCGGAAACGGCGCTTATACCAGGAATTGGTTGCAAGCCGCCCAACCGGATGCGGTATTGATTACATTGGGATACCATCCCGATCGAATCTATGTGGCAGACGAATGTCGGCGGATGGGAATTCCTTATGCGATCAATGTTCAGAGTGCCAGTCACTTTTTCTTCATCCATGGCGATCTCGTTCCACAATATCGCAATTGGTATCAAGGAGCGGAGCGCGTGTACTTCGTGTCCCGCGAAAACCAAGATAAACTTGAGACCAATCTGGCGGTGCGACTGGACAACGCCGAGATTGTCGATAATCCGTTCAATATCGATCCGCACTTGGTCGTCGATTGGCCGCCGACGGAACCAAATTGGCGTTTGGCATGCGTCGGACGCGTCCATTTTCAGAGCAAAGGTCAAGACTTGATTTTAGAGGTCATGCAACGTCCGCATTGGCGCGAACGCAACTTGGAGATTTTGTTTTTCGGAAAAGACCAAGGGAATGCATTACAGCTCAAGGAGTTGATCACTTTGCATGGCCTACATGAAAAACTCAAATTCGTCGGCTTTGACGAGGATATGTCGGACGTGTGGAAGCAGTGCCACGGTTTGATTCTACCCAGCCGGTACGAAGGGGCGGCGTTGGTGAT